>JAFGLX010000071.1 GCA_016927795.1 Candidatus Omnitrophota bacterium | reverse complement strand
TTTTTTTCCAGGTCTATCGGCATGACGGGATTTACTTTTGTTTTGTCGAACCATTTTTTTAGGTCGCCCAATTTTGCAAGGCAGGCGTTCTCGATTTTTTTGTTGACACCCTGGAAGCGGAGCTCATTGCAAAATGATTCCTTAAAAAAATCGAAATCCGGGAATTTTTTTTCTTTTTTCAGCATGCGGTATGCATCCTCTAACGCTTTATGTGTGCAATTTCCGAATACAAGGCTCGCTTTTTTTCTCCCCGGCAGGAGGAGAAGGTTGTCGTAGAGGAATTTACGTTTGCATTTCAGGTAATTGTTGAGCTTGGTAGGGGTCAGCACAAGATTTTTTACAAGGTCCCGGAGGGCGCTTTGCGTTTCTTTTTCAAGGTCCGGCTCTTTACCTTTCTCAAAAACGGATTTCAGCACGTCAATCTCTTTTTTGCCGCTTTCTTTCGCCGTAATCGATATGTTGTTGAAAAAGGAGCTTGCCACAGTGTCTTCCGAAGGGCTGGCTGTGAATATAAGATTGGATTTCGCCCTGCTCGAGGCGACGTAGAAAAGCCGTGTTTCGTCGAAAAATGAGAGTCTTTGGATATCCGATTTTTTAGCGGCTTTCTCCTTGGTTTTTATTATGCTTGGCGGGAGAGGAAGTTTATCGGGCAAAGGTTTAAGCGGCCAACTTTTATCCTGCAGGCAGAAAGGTATAAAACACGTATGGAATTCCAGGCCCTTTGCGGCATGCGCGGTTATTATTCTGACGCCGTCCTGTGTAGCCGTAACAAGCCGTCCTTCGATCGGCATATTGTTGTTCTTCATCATTTCGAGCTCTTCACAGAACGCGCTTAACGTAAGCTCGGGCCTTGAGATGCTCATGTTTTTTACCATAGTTATGAACGAGGTAAGCGTCCTTAGTTCCCTTGTTATAAGAACGCCTGAGCCTTCATAGGTTTTTGTTATGAATTTGTATATGCCGGAATCCTCTACGAACGTCATAAGCAGGTCATGAAGCGGCCTTGTTCCGGAGTCTACGAGGACCCTGTGTAGCACCCAGGAGGCGATGTGCAATTTACTGGGGCGGCTAAGCCTTACTTTGTCGAGTACGCCAAGCTTTTGCGTGTCTTCATTCCCCGGCTTCCGACCCTGATCGTCTACCCGGAACGAATATAAAAATTCCGTAAAGAAATTAGCTGCGGTTTTTCCTTTTATGCTGTTTATATAGTTTAAAAGATTCAGGATGTCGCTTTGCGGTATTTCGAAAAAATCGAATGACAGGAACTTATACAAAAGGAGGTCGCGCTCCCCGGTATCCTGCCCGGCCTTCGCCAGCATCAGCGCGTCAATCATCTGCTTTACCCTTTTTTGTCCGCTTATGTCCTCCTTCCCGTCGGTAGCATACGGTATGCCGGCCGAGAGGAAGCTCTCGATAAGCTTAAGCATGAAAATCCGCTTTCTGACCATAATCGCTATCTGATTGTACGGTTTTTGTTTCTCTTCCTGTGATGTATCCGCTGACTCCTCGATTGTTTTTCTCAGCTCGTTTATGCGCCCCAGAATGTAGGCGATTTCTTCGTCTTCGGTCGAGAGGCGCACGAATTCAACACGCCGATTTTTATATTTTTTCTGGGGTATCAATTTTTTAGTTATGCCGAGCCGCTCTTCGCCCGGGATATATTTTATTATGTCCGAGAACAGATCTATGATTTCTTTCGATGACCGGTAATTTTTCTTTAGTTCGACGGTGGTTATGTCGGGAAACCTGTCCATCAATATTTTAAAATTTGCGATACTGGCCCCCTGGAACCGGTATATGGACTGGTCATCATCCCCTACACAGCAGAGGTTGGGTCGCTTGTCATCGCATAAAAGAAAAAGCAAATTAAGCTGCGCGCCGTTGGTATCCTGGAACTCGTCAACCATAATGTATCTATAGCGGTTGCGGTACGCCTCTTTTAGTTCCGGCTCATTCCGGAGCGTCGCTATCGCCAGCATTATCATGTCATCGTAGTCATAGCGCCCTCTTCGGTCAAAGACATTTTTATCTGCGCCGGTTTTCAGGTCTTCATATTTCCCGTAGATAAAAGCAAGCTCCCGCAAGCGGGCGACATGCTTATTTTCGACATAAACACCGTCCGGCCTTATGTCTCTTGTTGCTTTTTCGAACTCTCCCGGGGATATGCCTTCGTTTTTTAGCTCGCTTATCCTGTTTGAGATTTCCGAAACGTACAAATACGGATAACCGAAAGGCCTCAGGTTCTTTATGTGTTCTGTGAAGTTGTCCAATATGTATTCCAGACTCTTTACCTTTTCAAGTTCCGTCATCTGAATGCGTTCGCGTATATAGAACGCCGCCTCCTCGGAGTCAAGTATTATGGAATTTGCGAACCCATGAAAGGTATCCACGGAGATTTTGTAACCGTCAAAACCTATGAGTTTGGCAAGCCTTTCTTTTACCGATTTAGCGGCTGCGTTTGTGTAGGTGAGGATGAGTATATTCTCGCCGGGGATATGCTTTTTGCGCATTATGTTCGCTGTCCTGGCGGACAAAAGCTGTGTTTTTCCCGTTCCCGGGCCTGCTATTATAAGCACCGGCCCATCAGTGGTTTCGACAGCCTTTTTCTGTTCTTCGTTAAGAGATGTTAAGATATCCGGCATGGTATGGAAAAGGTATTTTTATACCGTGTACGGGTTTGTTATTATTTCTGTTCTACGGTCTCGAAGTTTAATCTGAATTTGTCGCTCTCCAAGCTGAAAGAAGATGCATCGCTTTCATTTTTTATAGACAGGCTATAGCTTAGCCAATCCCTGGATTCCTCACTTAAGAGCGCCCTTACATCAGACGGTAATTCTTCCGCCATTTTTGGTGAAACGAAAATTTTGAGTTTTAAGCTGAAAATACCGGATTCCGAGACTTGACCGGAAGCCACCAGCCTGAGATAGCTGCTGTAGGCGGCACAATAAGGGAATTCCGCCGTATCGCCGTGGACCTTTATCTCCGCAAACATCTTATCGTATGAAATATTCATGACTTTGTCTATCAAGAGACGGGCGTTTGCCTGCAGGAACGGTGCGGCAGCTACTTTATCCCCAACACTTCCGCTTAACCGCGACAATGAGACATCATTAAGCGTGCAGTTCAGCCTTATGGACCTATTGCTTAAGAAGCGGTCAAATGACGGTTCAATGTAAGCCTCCCGACAGGTTAGCGTCACGTTGGTGCCGTGCAGCCTGAAAACGGCGCTCTCAAGACGCATGAATCGCAGAATAAAACAAGCTATAAAACCGGAGTGATTTTTGTAGGCTATGTCAAGATGCAGCTTGTTGCCGATAAACCAGAGGAACGCATCACCCGAACGAGAGAGCCCTATAAGGGTGGCCAAAATAAGAATGATAACCAGAACGTATATCTTTATGATTTTCTCCTTTTCTTTGAAATGTGCATCTCGCTTTTTATAAGCTTCGTTGCGTCTTTTCGTCTCAGTATCTTTAAGAACGCTTCAACGGCTTTAGGATCGAATTGCTTGCCGGAATTCTTTTTAATTTCTTCGGTCGCTTCATCTATGGAAAGAGATTTTCTATAAGGCCTTTTCGCTATCATTGCCTCAAAAGCGCTTACGACAGCCATGATCCTTGCGCCTACTGGAATTTCGTTGCCGGCCAAACCCTTCGGGTAACCCGTCCCGTCATAATTTTCGTGATGATACATTATTATCGGGGCGATAGATTTAAGGGATTTAAGCGACTTTATTATTTTTGCGCCTTGCAAGGGGTGCTCCTTTATCAGCTTGTATTCGTGTTCCGTGAGCCTTCCCCTTTTGCGCAGGACCTTCTCCGGTACCATAAGCTCCCCCGCGTCGTGCAAGAGCGTCGCATATTGCAGGGTTTTTAATTCCTGTTCTCTCATCTTAAATTCCTGACCCATAAATTGCACAAGTTTCAGAAAACTTGTTTTCGGGGTATAGATAAGAGACCCTTTGCTTTCTATTATTCGGGCAAGAGCTTTTATGCTGCCCATGGTAAGCTTTTCCTGCTCCTTGTACAACTGGGCGTTTTTTATGGCTACCGCCGCCTGTTCCGCCAGCGTCTTCATTATCTCCTCGTCGAATTCGTCAAAGGGTTGGTTATCTGTTTTGTCATAGAGGGTTATCACGCCGATAACGCTTTCGTCTATAAGCGGTACAGCCAGATATTTTGCGTCCCTGAACGATTTGCCGTACTTATAAGCTTTGCCCGGCGCCCACCTGCCTATTTTTACTTTTTTCAATTTGGTTTTTTTGGTGCGCAAGTCCACGGTTATCTTGGGCAGCAGTGTTTTTCTTTTGCTGTCGATAAGTTTTACAGAACACCTGTTGGCTTTTATTATTTGCATTGACAACCTGGCAATGCGTGAGAGTAAATCGTTAAGATAAAAAGACGACGTAATCAAGCGGTGTATGGTGTGCACGGTCGAAAGGGCTACCGAACGTAGCTTGACCGTCTTTTGCAGCCCCTCGAGTTTTATCTCTTTTTGAATGTTGTCTGTGGCGGTTTTCACTATGTAGTTAAAAAGCTCTATCGTATCTTTGTCCGGCATACTTCGCAGGTAACAGGCGAATATATACCCTATTACTTCGTCGTCCGCTATTATGGGGATACAGAAGCCGTGGTGCCCGAAAGCGCACAGAAAGACTTTTGTCGCACGGATCCCCTTAGCCTCCTTTATGGCCGCGTCTATGTTGCTGAAACAGATTTTCTTGTTTTGCTCGTTAAATTTCCCCGTGGCGCAAAGTTGGGACTTTATATCGTCCTTGTTGGACAATTTTTCATCCGTAATCCACATGGTAAACGAGCCCACATATTTCGAGAAAGCGGACCTTACCTTTTTGAAATCCAGCCGTTCGGCCAGGCGCCTCAGGAATTCGTCCTTCCCGTCTTTGGGTAAATGTTTGATTTCCATTATACTTTTTTATATGGGTCAAAGAACTTTTTATATTCGTCAAACGCGTACCTGTCCGTCATCCCGGCCAGATAGTCGCACACGACCCTATATTTATCCTCCTTTTTGAGCTTTTCTGCCGGCGACGTCGGCAACTGATCGGGGTTTTCCACATATATATGGAACAGGTCTTTCATTACCCTGCTTGCTTTTCTGGACATTCTGACGACACGGTAGTGGTGGTAAAGTTCGTTCGTCAGGAATTCGCGCATAGGTTTTTTCGCTTCCGATATGTTCTTACTGAATGCGACAATCTTTTTCGGGAATTTTCTGACGTCACCGGCTGTGCGAAGCCCGAAATCCCTTATGTTTTTTTCTGTGTTGTATATGACATCCGTCACCTGTTCGTCTATGAGAGAGCGTATAATTTGTTTTCTTCTTATTTTTTGCGTTATTTTTTTGGAGTAATTCTTTTTTACGAGAGATAAAGTTCTTTTCCACATGAGCACGCTCTCCAGCTTCTTTTCGTCGAGGAGACCGCTGGCCAGGCCGTCATCTAAATCGTGGTTATCATATGCTATTTCGTCGGATATGTCTACTATTTGTGTCTCCAGCGAAGGCGACCCCTGGCTCTCGAAAGGTATGTAGGGCCGCGGCTTATCGAAAGGGGTAGAGTGTTTTATGATCCCCTCCCTTACCTCGTATGTCAGGTTAAGGCCTGGAAAATCAGGGTATATTTTTTCCAGCAGATCGACCGTACGAAGCCCGTGGGCATTGTGGTTAAACCCGCCGTGGTCAGCCATGAGCTCGCCCAGAGCCTCTTCGCCCGAATGGCCGAACGGCGTATGGCCTAGGTCATGCGCCAGGGCGATAGCCTCGACAAGCTCACTATTGGCCTTTAGCGTTCGGGCTATGGTTTTTGCTATTTGCGCAACCTCAAGGGTATGCGTAAGGCGCGTCCGGTAATGGTCGCCTTCGTGGTTAACGAAAACCTGCGTTTTGTACTCCAGCCTCCTGAAAGCCGTTGAGTAAATTATCCTGTCCTTGTCCCTCTGGTACACGGACCGGTAATCGTGTTCCTTTTCCTTAAAAGCGCGTCCTTTAGTTTCGCGGGATTTTGCCGCATAGGACGCAAGTATCGAGTACTCCTCTTTTTCTATTTCTTTTCGTGTAAGCATTGCTTTCTTAACCTTTAAGCAGGTTATATACCTCCTCAAGAGAATGTGATACTACTTTGGTGTCGGATAGTATAGGCATAAAATTTGTATCCCCCGCCCATCTCGGAACTATATGCACATGAACGTGCGACGGGAACCCGGCGCCTGCTATTTTCCCTATGTTTAAGCCTATATTGTACCCGTCAGGCTTAAAGCGTTTGTCGATTTTTTTCTTTGTGTAATTTACAAGCTCCATGAGGTCCATAAGCTCTGTTCTCTTCAAAAGCTCCAGACTCTTTACGTGTCTATACGGGGCTACCATTACATGGGCGGTATTATAAGGATATTTGTTGAGCATAGAAAATGAGCGGCCGGACCTTTTTAATATGTACCGTTTTTTATCCTCAAGCTTACTTTTTCTCTCCAGGCAGAATATGCAGCCCCCTTTTTTATCTGATGTTACGTAGCATTTGCGCCAGGGCGCCCAAATCCTGTCCATCGAGGCTCCTTAAAAAGTTCTGGTCTTAATTAAATTCTTATACTAGACGACGTGCCTAATCAGAAAATTAACGCTTGAGGTCGCTTGGTGCTACAACCTTATAATCTTTCCGGTAATTTCCGCGCCCACTTCGAGTATCCCCAAGGTGTTGCAAGCGGAGAATATTTTATCCGTAGGGCTGCCGGGATTGAAGTACAACTTATTTTTAATTTTTTCCGAACAAGCCGAATGAGAATGGCCAAAAACAATCGCGTCTACCTTCCCGAATTCGCCGGATACCGTATTTATGAGGTTGCTGGCCGAACCGTAACCGTGAATCAGGCCTATTTTAAACCCCTCTACCTCTATGACGTCTTTATGGGGCAGCACCGCTTTTACTTCATGCGAGTCCATATTGCCGGAAACAGCAAAAGTTGGGGCTATGCTGCGGAGCTTTTCCAGCACGCTTAATTCCACAAGGTCGCCGGCGTGGAGTATCATGTCCACGTTTTTAAATTCGCGGTAAACGCTTTCCGGTAAATCGCGGGCCGCTTTTGGTATATGCGTGTCTGAAATAACGCCTATTTTTTTCATCTATACACGATATTATGTTTTTTATAAAATCTGAGCAGGCGGTTCACATTTTGCAGGTCCCACACCCACACCTTCTTTTCCTTGGCGAGAAGCAGAGCATTTGTCTCTATTCCGCCGAGCGGTATAAATATTTTCTTGGAAATTTTTTCACGCAGCGGATAACAGCGCTCTATCAGTTCGGACACCACGAATTCGTCTATCTTTTCGCGGCAGACCTCGTATACCCAATATTTGTCGTCACCCTGATACATGAGAAGGTCGGCCGATTTGCCGTATTCGCGGGCCTCGATTTTTACAAAACGGGGCAGTTTACGGATCTTTCGCTCGATTTCAACGGTCTCGCCGTTAAACGACAGAAAAAGATCCGTCAACCTTTCAGAAATATTTTTTTGGCTTTCGGCAAGATATGCGCTTATATCGTCCGACACCTCCCTCTTAAAATCATCGCACATTTTGATAACGTCATCAACAAGCGCCGATCTCTTTTTGTGATATACGGTTTTTAGCCAGAATTTAAAGACCTTGTCCTGTATTTCATAGAACACGCCGCTTTTATATATCATGTCCAGTTGGATAAGTTTTGACAATCTGTTTGTGAATCCGCTTTTGTTTTTTTTATTGAACCATTTTGCCATGTCCGCGGATTTGTTAAATCCATGCGCCAGCGCAATAAGGAGATCCAGAAAGTCCTCTCTAAGGCCCTTTTCCAGCAGGTTCAATATATTGTTCGTAAAATACTGGTTAATAGTTCCGCTCGCGTTGTACAGAAGCTCCGAAAAGGCCTCGGTTAAGGTTTCCCTGTCAATCGATAGAAGCTTTCGCGAATTCGCGATTTCGACTATTTTTTTCGATATAACGTCTATATAAAACGGGTTTCCATCCGTGAAATCTATTATGTACTCTGAATAGCCTTCGGGGATCTGGATATTCTGCAGCTTTTCTTTCAGGAAAGCCTGAGCCGTTTTGCTGTCGAAGCCGGTTACCTCTATAATCTCGAAATTTCCGTAAAGAAGCGCAAGTTTCTCCGAAAGTATCTTTTTTATGGTGCTTTTTTGCGAACTCGAAACTATGTACATGGTATCTTTTTGTATCATTATGATTTTGCCGAAATGGAGGTACGGTTTCTTTACCTTAAAAAATTCCAGATTATGAAACTCGTCCAGTATAACAACACATGATTTACCCGTCTCTTCCTTAAGTATGGAAGTGAGATTTAGGAGTTTCCTGTAGGCGTCATCGTTTCGTTTTTTGGAAAGGTCGTTTTTTATCTTCTTTATTGCGTATGTTGTATGCGGTATGAGCGGTTCCGAAGAACTTAAAAGGTGCTTAAGGTCATTTTTGGCGTCGCGTCCCGACGAGATAAGATAATTGTAGAGCAAGGTGGCGATGAACTTGTCGGCGAAAGCGGCGAACGTCTCCTCGACGATTTCAATGTAGACAGGGATTATGTGCGTGTCGTTAAGCGAGTATAGGAACTGATAGAGGATCGAGGTTTTGCCGGATAGCATCTGCCCGGTAAGCGCCACGTTCTGCCTGTATCCGACCTTAAGGGCATTTACCCTTTTGTTGAGGGTACGGAGTATCGCCTCTCTTCCAAAAAAAGTTTTACCGATCGCCGGTTCGTTTAACATAAATTAAAATTCCTCATATAGCCATGATTACGGAAGATAGTAGAACGGATTCTGGGGCTTATGATTTTTTCGTATTTCAAAATGGAGGCTCACCGCCTCAGCCCTTCCGCTTTTTCCGGTCCTTGCAATGGTTTCCCCCTGCTTTACGGGTTGCTCAACTTTCACCAGGTTCTCCGAGTTCTGCGCGTAGACTGTCTCGAATCCGTCCAGATGGTCTACTATAATTGTTCTGCCGTAGCCCTCCATGTTGTCGCTGCAAAACGTCACCCTGCCCGAGCGCGCAGCAAATACAGGGGCATTTTCCTTGACCGCTATGTCGATGCCGTTATTTACGGCCATTTTTTTCATAGAGCCAAAATACGATATTACCCTGCCCCGCACCGGCCATATAAAGTTCTCCAGTTTTTTGGCGGTTACAGTAGTTTTGGCTTCCGTTTTCTGACCGTGGGCGCCCGGTACAAAGATAAGCTGTCCTACTTCGATGTTGCTTGCGTTAGGCAAACGGTTTGCCTGTATAATTTTTTTGAGGTCAATGTCATAAATCCGTGCTATCTGCCATAACGTCTGACCTCGTTGCACTTCGTGATAAAACCCTGTTGTCGATGCCCTTATGGCGCCCAAAGGTTTCTGTGCCGTAGTAGCGCACCCCGCCAAAAATATAACCAAAACAACTAATGCTAATACTCTCATCAATTTATATCGTATATCGCCCCTGCTAACGAATCTTTACCTGTTAGGAGGGGATACAGTCCCGCTTTCTAGCGGAACGTCTGAAATGCTTTTGGCGTAAGCCCTCTTGCATTTCGTCAGGGTCGAGGCGAAAAAAAATCCCACACTTTTTTCGCCGAAGCCGCAGCTTGTAGAGAGCGGCTAGCGGGGATCGAACCCGCGTAACCAGCTTGGGAAGCTGGCACACTACCATTGTGTTATAGCCGCCCGTCCAAAAATTCTTAATCCCGAGAGACGCGAGCCCTAAAGTGTGCTCCACACGCTCAAACATTGACAACCCTGTTTTTGCGCCTTGCGGCCTTCGGTGAACTAAAGCCATTTTTAAGGCAGCGTTCACTTATTTTCAGAGAGCAATACTCTCCGCACATGGTACATGCATCTTTCATGGCCGGAACCGAGCTCTTTCTGTATGCCCTGCACCGTTCGGAATCCAGCGAGGCTTCGAATTGTTTTTCCCAATCGCGCAAAAATCTTGCTTTAGATATTTTTCTGTCTTTTTCTATGGCGCCTGCCGCATTTTTCGCGATATCCGCAGCGTGAGCGGCTATTTTTGACGCTATAACCCCCTCCTTCACGTCGTCAATCGTGGGCAGCCTGAGATGCTCCGAAGGAGTGACGTAACACAAAAAATCCGCACCGTATGAACCGGCAATGGCTCCTCCTATCGCGCTAGTTATATGATCGTAGCCCGGAGCGATATCGGTGACTATGGGACCGAGTACGTAAAATGGCGCGCCGTTACAGATAGACTTTTCCAACTCGACGTTGGCTTTTATCTGATTGATAGGCACGTGCCCGGGCCCTTCAATAATAACCTGCACATTTTTCCGAAAAGCTACTTTTTGCAGATTGCCCAAAACGCGCAATTCTTCAATTTGAGGCCTGTCGGTGGCGTCAAGCACAGAACCTGGCCTCAGTCCGTCGCCAAGACTTAACGTGACGTCGAATTCTTTCGCTATGTCAACCACCTCATCGAAAAGCCGGTAAAATGGGTTCTCGCAAGAATTTTTCAGCATCCACTCGGCCAGTATTGCGCCGCCCCTGGAAACTATGCCCATTATCCGAGGATTTTTTCTAAGCGAAGCGAGCGTCTTTTTTGTCACGCCGGCGTGTATGGTGAAAAAGTCCACGCCTTCCTCGGCCTGCTCTTTCAGTACCTTTATGAAAAAATCTTCTGGTATTTTGTCCAACGCGCCGTACCGCACGGCGCCGAGAATGGCTATCTCATATATAGGGACGGTGCCCAAGGGGAGATTTGTTTTGTCAAGAAGAATGGTCCTTACCGCTTTCAGGTTTTTGCTGGTGGAAAGGTCCATAACAGTATCGGCCCCAGCCAGTTCGGCTACGGCCAGCTTCTCAAGTTCCAGCTTTACGTCCGAACGGTCTGTCGAGGTTCCTATGTTTGCGTTTACTTTTGTGCGTAAACCGGCGCCTATAGCGCACGGGGTTTTTATAGTGCGCTTTTTGTTGTGCGGTATGACAACCTTACCAAGAGAGAGATTCCTGGTTATAAGTCGGCTCGTCACGTCTTCGTAGAACGCTATTTTTTTAACTATGGGAGGAATGCCTTTCCCTTTTTTTACGGCTTCCAGAAAGTTCATTTTTTTTCCTGTGAAAAGTATTCGCTTATTTTCTCGGTTATTTTTTCCGCTCTACGGGCCGACCGCGTTACACAAACGCCGTCCGCTCCGCCCTTTAATACGGACCTGACATTTCTTTCATTGATACCGCCGATGGCGACTACCGGAAAAGCAGAAAGCGTGCTTTTTTTAATTCTGGTTACGAAACCGGGCCCATGCGGAGAAAGATTTTTCTTAATAGGTGTACGAAAAATAGGGCCAGCGCTCAGGTAATCTACGGGTTCGTTCGCGTATTTCTTTGCCTCGCTTATCGAATGGACGGTTTTTCCCACAATGGCACGAGGTTTCCCCAGAAGGCGTTTTACGGTTCTTGGCGACATGTCAGCCGAACCCAGGTGTATCCCCGCGCAACCCACCGCGCGTGTTACGTCGGCCCTGTCGTTTATCAGGACCTTTTTTCCGTATTTTCGCGCTATGGCGTTTATCTTTTTTGCGATACGGATAAGTTCATAGGAGGGCATATTCTTATAACGAAGCTGGATAACGTCGGCGCCATTTTTGAACATACGTTCCGCTATTCGCGCCGATTGATAAGCTGTAGCCCGCGAATTATCCATTATGCAGTACAATTTCCAGTTTAAGGGCTGTTTTCTTTTCGAGTTCATATATCCTGAAACGCATCTTTTTGAAATCACCGGACATTTTCCTGTCAAATAGTTTTGTTATTTCTTCCAGAGTCCTCAAAGACTCTTTAACGCGCTGGGCGTTTGCGCGAAAGACATCGGATATGTTTTTTCTCCGGCTTTCGCTTGCGGATGTCTTTTTGCCTACATCCATTTTGCTGTTACGCGACTTTAAGAGCACCCCTCTTCGGCCGTGTGCGAGTCTGGACATTTTTGCTACGCGGTGCCTGAGCGATTTAAAAGCTACAGATAGTTTTTTGTCGTTCAGCACAAAGCGCACTATGTCCTCGCATACCCTTAGGCCTTCCTGTGCCCTGTTTAAATTAGCGTCCACAATGCGCAGGAGCGTGTTACCGTGCATTCTAGCGGCGTGCCCCCGTTTTTTTCGGGAGGCCGCATATTTTTTTTATAATTGATGTCGTGGAGTAGCCTTTTACAAAGGGTATGGAAACGACCC
>JAFGLX010000070.1 GCA_016927795.1 Candidatus Omnitrophota bacterium | reverse complement strand
ATGTGTCCGTCTTCCGCCTTCGGCCGAAGGCGGAAGACGGACACATATGTAAGAGAGATGGGTTCGAACAAGGGAAGAGAGAACATCTCTCTTCCCTTGTTATTTAGGGGAAATCCCTTTTCAGGAGGAAATGACAGCGAACAAATGACATGAGTGAGCGCCTTGGAATTCAAAAACCCTCTCAATAAGAGAGGGTTTTTGAATTGGTGGAGCCGACGGGAATCGAACCCGTGACCCGACAATGCCATTGTCGTGTGATCCCGCTTCACCACGGCCCCGTCAATTATTTAAAAAATAGATTGATTCACCTATTAACTGAAGTTCATATTGCAAATCCGTACTGAGATATTGAACAGCGCAGATGCCTTTATAATTTTTATTCGTAGTAATTCGACCTTTGGTGCGCTTGTCTTTATAATCTTTATAAAACTGCCCCAATGGTATTCCTGTCAATTTTGACCAATGCCTGTTCAAGACCTCTCCGTCTTGATCATATCTATGCATAATTCTACACCGGAATTTCTTTTCGTCAATGCTAAAATTTTTTCGCAATAAGCTTAAAAATAATTTTATCATTCTTGAATCAGAGTTCCCGAAAACTAACTGTCTGGTCGCAGGATATTTCGCACCTTCACAAAGATACAATGTCCCGCAGAGTAATTTTGCCATATCGCTTTTTTTATGTATTATTGTTTGAAATTTTTCAGTCCGTTGTTTAACGCCTTTTTTCCATTGCTCTATCTTTATCCTATTCACTTCCGTAGCTTTTTTTAATCCTTTTTTTCCGCATTCAACGCTTTTTTTTCTTAATCTTTCTTTTTGCAATCTTGTAAGTTTTATACCTTTAACCAAACCTTGAATAGTATTTTTCGGCGTATTCAACAAAAGGGCTATCTCGGAAAGAGACAGCCCTTTTGTTCTCAAATTTATAGCTTTGTTTTTAATTTTCTCGGGAGTTTTTCTCATGTGGTTATTCTACCTGATATAAATAGCTGTGTCAAATATATAATTCTAATGATTAGGTATATGAATAACTTGATTGGAAATGTTTAAATTTATTGTTTGACTAAAAGTGACGGGCATTATAAAATTGGCAATTAGACGATTCTGCCAGAGTGATGGAATTGGTATACATGACGGTCTCAAAAACCGTTGTCCGCAAGGACTTGAGGGTTCGAATCCCTCCTCTGGCACTTCTACTTTGAAAGAAAACTATTCTACGTTTCGAAAGCGGTGAATTTCTGATTATAGACAAGAAGAGCGGCATGCTATAAACCTTTGCCTCGACAGGTTTCGCGAAGAAGCGTTTTTTATTACGTATAATCAGGATATGCCGACTGCCATAACCGTAATATCATCGTGTTGTTTCTTACCCTCAAAAATCTCAACTTCTCTGTGTATCGCTGATACTATACCTTCGACATCCAAATTACTGCCTTTACGCACTATGTTAAGGAGCCTCTCCTGGCTGAACATCTCGCCTTTGCGGTTCATGGCTTCGGTGACACCGTCGGTATAGAGAATGAATATATCCCCTTTCCGAAATTGTATTTTTTCTTCACTAAAGGCACCTTCAAAAAGGCCTAAGGGCGTGCCCTCCTTAAGGTCTATAAGCTTTATGTTTGGTGTATTATCCGCCCCGTGCGCAGAAGAAACAACTATCATAGGGAGATGTCCCCCGCTTGAGTAACTTAAAAATCCGGTTTTGGTATCGAATATCAGATATGACAAAGTCACAAAAAGGCCGGAACCGCTCTCGCGGCATAACTGCTCATTTAATTTAGTTATGGTTTCCGAGGCCAGTTCTTCCGCCGCATACGTCTTAAAAATACTTACAACCTTGGCCATATACAAAGCCGCGGGAACGCCTTTGCCGGATACGTCCCCTATCATTACCCCTATTCTTCCGTTTCCGATATCTATAAAATCATAAAGGTCCCCGCCTACCTGACGCGCTGTTTTCATTCTGGCGGCTATATCAATGCCTTTAGCCTTAGGTTTTTCTTTCGGCAAAAAGCTTTCTTGTATTTTCTTTGCTATGCCTAATTCGTTTTCCAGAATCTCTATTTTATGTGTTTCGCCCACATATTTCGCGAATGTAGCTCCAAGATATATAAAAAACACCACCATTGTAGGATAAAAGACATCCAGCCAGTAACCGAAAACAAAAAAGGCTAAAGTTGCCAGCAAAGCGTAACATGACATAAAAAGAAATATTAAAATAAAGCCTAAAAATGTTTTTGCGCGCCTTGATATATATAAGGTAATCGCGGAAAGTATTATTAAGACGGCTATGTTTATAAAGTGGCCTGCGCGCTTTATGAATTTATTTATGAGGAAACTGTTAAAAAGGCTGGCGTGTACCCCTACCCCTGGATACAAAGGGTCAAAAGGTGAAGGGTGCGCGTCCGGCGTGGCCGTAGCCGTAACCCCTATAAAACATACGCTGCCCTTAAAAGACCCGAGGTCCACAAGCGGCTTTCTGCCGCTTTCTGCGGGAAGTTTGGCAGTTACGTAAGAATTCAATATATCTATATATGAATAATGCCGGAAGGTATCCGTCCATTTCCCCGGGAAATTAACGATAATGTTTGAGCTTGAGTCAAGCGGAATATCGAGTTTTCCCCCAAGCTTAACACATTCGCCGGGAACTATTTTCATTTCCTCCATTTTAAGGTCAAAATAATCCGCGCATAATAAAAAACACACGTGGGGATATAATTTCCCGCTATAGCTTATGAGGGGTGGGACCCTTCTGAATTTACCGTCCGTGTCGGGTATTATATTTATGAAGCCCGTCCCTTTGGCAAATCTCTTGAATTTATCTACTATTTCTTCCTGCAATTTGTCGGCAACGGGGACCTGCCATTTACCAGATTGTTTTATGTTGAATACATATGGAAGATAAACTTTACCTGATTTTTTAATAGCTTCCTCCAGATGTACGTCCGACTCATAGTCGCTTTCCTCGCTGAAAAAAATGTCGAAAACTATCGCTTTCGCACCCGCTTCGTCCAGCGCGTTTATAAGCTCTGCGTGGAACTTGCGCGGAAGCGGCCATTTCCCTATTGCGTTTATCGTGTCGTCGCCTATCTCTATTATCGCTATATTTTTGTTT
>JAFGLX010000069.1 GCA_016927795.1 Candidatus Omnitrophota bacterium | reverse complement strand
TAGTATCCGCTTCAATATGAAAAAAATCGTAATACTAGGCTCTACAGGCTCTATAGGGACGAGCGCCCTTCAAGTTATTTCGCGGCATAAAGACAAGTTTGAGGTTATAGGTTTAAGCGCAAACAGAAACGCAGAACTCCTGGCAAGGCAGGCCGCGCGTTTTCATCCGAGAATCTTGGCCATAGGCGAAGGCGAAAAATACAAAGAGCTTAAAAAGGCGTTAAAAAGGCCTCAAAGGGTGCTAAGCGGCATAGAAGGGGTTTCGGAAATCGCGTCTTTAAAGGATGCAGATGTGGTTTTGATGGCGATAAGCGGCGCAGACGCTATACGTCCCCTTTTATCGGCTATAAGCGCCGGGAAAACGATTGCGCTCGCGAACAAGGAATCCGTAGTAAGCGCCGGTAAGATAGTAATGAGCATGGCCAGGACCCACCGCGCCAACATAATACCGGTTGATAGCGAACATAACTCCATACTTCAGTGCATAAACAAGGAAAACATGGATAATATAGCACGGGTATTCCTTATGGGGACAGGCGGCCCTCTTAAAGACGTTTCAAAAAGCGTTTTTGACAGGCTGAAACCATCGCGTATACTGGCTCATCCCGTCTGGAGGATGGGCAAAAAAATATCAGTGGATTCCGCCACAATGATGAATAAAGGCCTTGAGGTTATCGAAGCGAGCTACCTTTTTGATATTCATGCCTCAAGAATAGAGGTTCTTATACATCCGGAGGCCGTCATACATTCGATGGTGGAGCTGAGAGACGGAAACGTGATGGCGAATCTCTTTTCACCGGACATGAGAATACCTATTTTTTATGCCCTGAGCTATCCTGAAAGGCCGCTCTCATATTTGCCAAGATTGAATTTCCACAAAATCGGCAGGATATCTTTCGAAAAACCCGACCGAAAAAAATTCAAAAGCCTGGATTTATGCTACCGCGCTGCGAAAGCTGGCGGGACAAATCCAGCCTGCCTCAATAGCGCCAACGAGGAAGCGGTAAGGCTTTACCTCGAAGGCAAAGTGCATTTTACCGGAATACCGGATCTTGTGGAGAAAACGCTTGCTAAACACAAAAATGTTTCTAAGCCATCTCTTGATGATATATTTCACGTTATCGGATGGGCCAGGGAGGAGGTAAGAAGATTGTGCGTTGGATAGAGGTTATTTTTGTATTTTCCGCCATAATAATAATACATGAACTGGGACACTTTCTGGCTGCCAGAAAAGTAGGGGTCAGGGTTGACAGGTTTTCCATAGGGTTCGGGCCTGCGCTTTTAAAATTTAAAAAGCGCAATACGGAATTTGTGATATCCGCCATTCCCCTGGGCGGCTACGTAAAATTAGCCGGTGAAGACTTGAGCGAAAACCTGACCGGCGCGAAGGACGAGTTCTATTCCAAGAGCATATTGCAGAGGTTTGCTGTAATTTTCAGCGGGCCTTTTTTCAACCTTGTTTCCGCATTTATCGTTATAAGCCTATTATTCATGTCCGGGCAGACATCCGTTCCTTCGGAGAGCAACGCCATAGGCCAGACTGTAGCGGGATATCCGGCCGAAAAAGCCGGAATAAAAAAAGGGGATGTAGTCGTATCAATAAATGGCGAGAAAATCAAAACATGGTCGGAGATAACCTCGATTATACATAAAAGCGAAGGAAAGCCTGTCGCGCTCGAGATAGCGAGGGATAAAAAAATTTTTAGTGTTTTACTCAAACCCAAAACAGAAAACCATAAAGATATTTTCGGCAGGGATATAAAAATGAGCTTCGTCGGCATATCGCCCGAGATAATAAACAGAAAATATAACCCGGCCATGGCATTTTATGAAGGTTTTAAAACGACTGTATTCTGGACGGGCAAGATCTATCAGGGGCTTTGGCTTATAATGACCAAACAAGTTTCTTTAAAAAATGTCGCGGGCCCTATAGGCATATTTGCCATGACCGAAAAAGCGGCGGAAAGCGGCATAACGGCACTTCTCAGCCTTGTGGCCCTCATAAGCATAAACTTAGCTGTAGTCAACCTTTTGCCGTTTCCGATACTGGATGGCGGTCACATTATGTTTCTCGTTATTGAAAAAATCAGAAGAAGGCCTCTAAGCGCAAAGACCCAGGAAAACATAACACAGGCAGCCTTATATGTTCTCGTGGCGCTTTTTATCCTTATTTCCTACAATGACCTTGCCAGGCACGGCATCATAAAAAAGATAACCTCCGGGCTATGGAAATAAAAAGGCGTAAGACGCGTATAGTAAAAGTCGGTAGCGTTAAAATAGGGGGCAATAACCCCATCGTCATACAGTCTATGGCGAAAACCGATACACGTAACACGACAAGAACAATCAGCGAGATATTAAAACTTGAAAAATCCGGCTGCGAGATCGTGCGTGTGGCGGTTAAGGACCTTGAGTCCGCTAGGGCTTTAAGGGCTATAAAAGAGCGCGTAAGTATACCTCTTGTAGCGGATATACATTTCGATTATCGTCTCGCACTGGAATCGCTTGAATCCGGTGCCGATAAAATCAGAATAAATCCCGGGAATATTCCTAAGCCCGTAGATTTAAGGCAAATAATAAGAGCTGCCGGAAAACGTAAAATTCCGATAAGAATCGGTATAAATTCCGGTTCCTTACCTTATCACATAGCGCATCTTGGCGGGGATAAAAGGGTTGCGGGACTCGTATCTTTCGCGCGTAAGTACATAAACTTCTTTGAAAAAGAGAAATTCCGAGATATAATAATTTCCATAAAATCTTCAAGCGTTTATGAAACGGTTCGTTCCTACAGGAAGTTGGCCGCTTTTTGCGATTATCCGTTTCACGTGGGTGTTACGGCTGCAGGGCCGTACAATACGGGCATCGTAAAATCAAGCATAGGCGCAGGGGCGCTTCTTCTTGACGGTATAGGTGATACTATAAGGGTATCGCTTACCGGAGACCCTCGAGATGAAGTTATAGCGGCAAAACGTATTTTGCAATCTTTGGATTTACGCAGATTCGACCCCGATATAATCTCGTGTCCTACATGCGGCCGTTGCCAGGTTGACCTGGCAGGTATAGTAAAGCAACTCGAAGGAGCTTTAAGCCACAACCCGTCACTTGTGACCCGTGACGGGTCACGGATTACGACGATAGCCGTAATGGGATGCGAGGTTAACGGTCCCGGGGAGGCCCGGGAGGCCGATGTCGGAGTCGCCTTTGGCAGAGATTCCGGCACATTGTTCAAAAAAGGCAAGATTGTAAAAAGGATAAAGGCGAAGAACGCGGTTAGGGAGCTACTTAAATATATAAGGGATTTTAAATTATAAGCTCGAGGTTTTAAGTTCTAAGCGCGAGTAAGAAAGTAATAGAGCTAGAGGTTGTAAGTCATAAGTTCTAAACTCGAGTTAGTAAGTAAAAGAGTCGGAGGTTATAGGTTCTAAGTTATAAATTATGTGATACGTTAACCCAAAACCTATAAGTTAGAACCTATAACCACGGGCTATAATGTATAACTTAAAACCTATAACCTATAACTTAAAACCGCGAATTTAGAACCCGATAGCATATAGCATACGGATTAGAGCTAGTTATGAGATGGAGTAATACCTTAATACCGACATTGCGCGAGGACCCGCAGGACGCGGAGGCCATAAGCCATAAGCTTATGATGCGTGCAGGGCTTATAAGGAAGCTTACCGCGGGCGCGTACTCATATCTTCCTCTTGGCTTCAGGGCCCTCAAAAAAGCGGAAGATATAATAAGGGAAGAAATGGACCGCTCCGGGGCACTCGAACTTTTACTGCCGGCCTTGCATCCGGTGGAGCTTTGGAAAAAAACCGGGCGTTATGATGTACTGGGGGACGTGCTTATAAAATACAGGGACAGGCATGGCAGGGAAATAGCGCTTGGCCCCACGCACGAGGAAGTTATAACCGACCTTGTCTCAAAGGAAATAAGCACGTACAAAAGCCTGCCAAGGACACTTTACCAGATACAGACAAAATTCAGGGACGAGATAAGGCCGCGCTTCGGCGTTATAAGAAGTTCCGAATTTATCATGAAGGACGCTTATAGTTTTGACGAAGATGAGGCAGGGCTCGAAGAAAGCTATAAAAAGATGTATGACGCATACTGCAGGATTTTCGAACGTTGCGAGCTTCCTTACGTAGCCGTGCAGGCCGACCCAGGCATTATGGGGGGTAATATTTCCCATGAATTTATGGTGCCTTCCGAGATAGGGGAAGACGAGATAGTTTTATGTAAATGCGGTTATGCGGCCAGTACCGAGGTGGCGGCCTGCGGCAAAACCGATAAAGCCGAAGTAAAGGAAAAGGCAAAATCATCCTTTAAGGAAGTAGGCACTCCCGGCGTCAGCAGCGTTGAAAAAGTAAGCGAATTGTTAAAGGCAAAAACCACCTCTATTATAAAGACACTTATTTACATCGCGGACGGTAAACCCCTTGCTTTTCTCGTAAGGGGTGACTACGAGGTGAATAATGCCAAGCTCAAAGGTTTTCTAAAGGCGAACATACTCGAGATGGCCGACGCAGAAACCATAGAGAAGCTTACAGGCGCGCCCGTGGGGTTTTCCGGACCCATAGGGCTTAAAATGAGAATTCTTGCCGATTTTAGCGTTAGAGGCATGAAAGACGCGGTTACAGGAGCCAATAAAAAAGACAAACACTTTATAAACGTAGATACCGAAAGGGACATCAAGCCGGAAGGCTGGCTTGATGCGAGAATGATAACTCCTCATGACCCTTGTCCGGCATGTGGCGGGAAAATAGAGATAAAACACGCAATCGAGATAGGGCATACATTCAAATTGGGCGTTAAGTATTCCGAATCTTTGGGCGCGCGCTTTCTTGATAAAGACGGTAAATTGCGTCCTGTTATAATGGGTTGCTACGGTATAGGCGTAAACAGGATTCTCGCTGCCACCGTTGAGGTAAGTAACGACAAAGACGGTATAATATGGCCTGAATCTATAAGCCCGTACAGGATAGCCATATTACCGCTCAATTTAGGCGATGATAACGTTAAAAATTTTAGCGAGGAACTCTACAAAGAATGCCTGAAAAAAAATATGGACGTAATTATAGATGACCGGCCGGAGCGCGCCGGCGTTAAATTCAAGGACGCTGACCTTATAGGGTTTCCGTTCCAGGTAATAATAGGCGAGAAAAACCTCAAGAGCGGCAAAATTGAGCTCAAAACGAGAATAGGCAAAAAAACGGAACTTATCGAGAAAAACGTTATTATGAAGAAATTAGAAGAAACAAGAAGCCGCCATACATAACACATAACTATTTGATTTTCCAGCCGACCACACCTTTTTTATTCCAATAGTAATTTTTACCCCGCTCAACCCCTGTCTTAAGAAACGAGGATTTTCTTCCAGTCTCTTGAACTTTTACCTTGTCCCCCCAAGTTGAAACCCCGGGACTTTGGGGATTGAACGGCGTTTACATCCCCCGCCCGAATATCGCATGCCACATTTTTTAGCACTGAGCAAAAATCAAAATATTATGAGTAAATATCCGGTTGCCGGCGTTCCTGGGACAGGCGAGGACCGGTTACATTTCTTTTACATAATCGCTACGTTTTCGTGACAAAAGAAGCCGCATATTTTGGTATTATAAACCGGCAATTAGACCCGACCAATAAGCGAGTATTCGACAGCTATAATTAGATGCATAGAATTTCAAAATTTATTACAGGAAAGGCGTAAAATACATGAAAAAAAGCAGAGTATTATTCAGAATTATGGCCTTTGTCACACTAACAATGTTTTTTTTCCAGAACATATGTATGGCGGGGCCCGATATCTACGTGGCAAAAACATCCCTCAATAATCTCCAGATTCCGCTTGTGTGCCGTATATTAAACGACAATTCTATCCAGGACTGGCTCAAAGGCGACGTACGCGCGATACTCGAAGG
>JAFGLX010000005.1 GCA_016927795.1 Candidatus Omnitrophota bacterium | reverse complement strand
TTCGTTGGGGCCAAAGACATTGAAAAATTTAAAACCTGCAAATTCTTTCTGGAGGTTGTTTTTAAGGACCCAGAGGTCAAAAAAATGTTTGGAGTATCCGTAAATGTTGAGCGGTGTAAGGTTTGGCGTAGCCTCATCCATATCAGAATAGCCGTTTTCTCCGTTTCCGTAAGTTGCCGCGCTCGAGGCGTAGAGAAACCTTTTTTTGTTCGCAAGTGCCCATTCGGCTATTTTCCGTGTATACACGTAATTATTTTTCATCATGTAAGTAGCGTCATGTTCCGTAGTGGAGGTGCAGGCGCCAAGATGTATAACCGTGTCTATACTACGGTTCAGGGAACCTTTTTCAAGAATGTCCAGAAATTTTTCCTTGTCGAAGTAATCCTCGAAACGCTTTCTTACCAGATTTTTCCATTTGTCGGATGCCCCCAGATGGTCAACCACTATAATATCATCTATGCCGGCTTTGTTCAGCCTCCATAACATACAACTGCCTATAAAACCTGCCCCACCTGTAAGTAAGACTTTCATGTTGCCTCCATAACTATTTAAAGTTTTCCACAATCTTATCTATATCGATATATTTGCTTACCATATCCACTATTATCTTTATCTTATTTTTGTCTTCGGGTTTTATTTTCACCTTCATGCTGTGTATTTTGGACGCTATGGAATATGTGTCTTCGCCCGACAGGAGTGCCGGGATTTTATGTTTTTCAAGCATTGTCATAACCTTAACGGCCGGCTCTATCCCGCCGGACAGCACTATACCTGCTATCTTACAATTTTTTTTCAGCCTGCCGCTTTGCACGTCCACGGCAGCCCGAATCATATCTATTCTATCGGAAGGTGTTATAATAAGCGAGTTATTCTCTATGTACTTAACGGCATCCTTTACCTCCATGGCCCCTATTAATATTTTATCCACTGCATTATCCAGATAGGTTTCCCCACACAACAGCCTTATCTTTATCTCCTCATATATTTCCCTTATTGTGGGCAGGTCGAGCCTCTTTTGGTAAGGCATGGTGCCCAAAACAGGGATGTTCTTTTTTTCGAAACCCATCCTTACGTAGCGGGAAATCCTGTTAAATTTTTCGGGCAACATTTTATTGACGACTACGCCTGCAAGCGTAACGCCCTCCCTGTCAAAAAGCGCCTTATTCAACATCGCCTCGTCTATCGGCCTTCCTACGCCTCCGGGCGTTAAGAGTATTACTTTTGACTTAAGTAGTTTTGCCACCGTAGCGTTGGAAAGGTCTAAAACAGAGCCTACTCCTGCGTGTCCGGTTCCCTCTATTATAACAAGCTCTTTATCCCTTGCTACCCTGTTAAAAGATTCCTGTATGTCTCTTGCGTAATCACCTTTGGATACGCCTTCTATATATTTTTCTGTAAATCCCTTTTCTACCGCAACCGGCGAAAGGTCTTTTATGTTTAGGTTTCTTGAGATACCGAATATTTTTTCTATTAAAACGGAATCCTCGTCTACCTTGAAACCCTGTTCCATTAAATAACGTTGCCCGATAGGCTTTATAAAACCTATGCTTTTAAACCTTTTGAGGAGCGCGGCTATAAGTCCGACCGAGAACGTGGTCTTTCCGGCATTTTGGCCGGTGGCCGAAATAAATATTCTATGAGGTACGTTTATCATCTCTTCTCCCATCTGAGAAGCTCTATAACCTTGGATAGGGTGGAACCCCTGTCGATTTCTTTCCTAAGCCTGTTTTCCTGCTCCAGTACGCTCATGGCACGATTTGTTATTTCGACTATTTTTTCCTTAGGTATGCATACCACTCCGTCTGCATCGCCTACTATCCAATCTCCGTCCTGTACGCTGAGGCCGCCTATTGTCACAGGAACGCCTATTTCACCGAAACCCTTGGGTTCTCCTGCCTGTGGGGTTACCAATTTCGAAAAAACAGGGAATTTTAATTTGCATATCTCTGCGGTATCTCGCGCCGCCCCGTTTATAACGACACCTGCGATTTTCCGCTGTATAGCACCGTGTGTGGCAAGCTCCCCCCATACGGCCGGCCCGGTTCCGCCGGCGTCTATAACGATAACCTGTCCTTTTGAAGCCCTATCAACGGCCTCCACAGGCTTTGCCCAGTCTCCGGGATAGGTGCGCACGGTTAAGGCGGGTCCCGCCATCTTAAGACCGGGGCAGACTGAATGTATGCCCTTAATATCCCCTGTCCTGTGCATCGCATCCGAAATATTAGACGTGGAGACAAGCGTTAAAATTTTTCTTACCTCGGTTAACGTAACTCTTTTGAAGAGTTCTGTTTTGATGGCTTTACCCGTAGCGATGGCTTTCTTTATCTTCCGCGCTTCCCTTGCCGGTTTTTCTGCCTTATTTATCGCACCCCCTACTATAACTATCCTCGCGCCTTCTTTCACCGCGCGGGCGGCTGTCTCGGAATTTATGCCTCCAGCTACCGCAATGGGGATATTCACGGCTTTCGCTATTTTACGCAACCTAACAAAGGGATCTACGCCCCTCATCTGCTCATCTATAGCTATATGAACTCCTACATAATCTACCCCGAGTTTTTCCATTTCTTTCGCGCGTTTTTCAAGTTCCTTTTCCTTAACCTCGATTAAATCCGCCTGTATTCTTGCCCCATAATTTTTACCCGCTTCTACACATTCTTTCACAGTGCTGCAAGACGCGGCAGCCAGTACACATATTATATCCGCGCCCGCTTTGGCGGCAGCCTCCGTTTCGATCCTTCCGGCATCCATTGTCTTCATGTCCGCTATAATGGTAGCCTTAGGAAATTTTTTCCTTAACTCTCTTACCGCGTTCAAGCCCTCGCTTTTTATAAGGGGTGTACCTGCCTCAAGCCAGTCAACACCACCCTGCACGGCCTCTTCGGCAACTTTTAACGCGCGCTTCAGGTTCACAAAGTCTAATGCTAATTGCAGTATCGGTTTCATGCTGATAGTACCCCACTACCCCAACGCTCCAGTGACCCAGTTTTAAACTTGTAACTGGCGCGCTGGTGGCTGGTGTTCTGGTGCACTTTTTTATTCCCCTATAATCTGTACCACGAGCTCCCGCGTCCGTGGCCTATTGTCAAAATCTATAAAAATAATCTGCTGCCATGTTCCGAGTGTTAAACCGCCTTTTAAAAATGGTACGGTAATAGAAGGTCCCAGAAGAGACGCCCTTATATGCGAAAAACCGTTTCCATCCGACCATTTTAAATTGTGGGCATAGTCGCCTTCACGCGGTGCCAGTTTTTCAAACGCATCTTTAAGGTCGCTTACCAGGCCGGGCTCGTATTCAATTGTCGTAAGCGCGCCCGTAGCGCCGGGAACAAAAACCGTAACTATACCGTTTACGACCTTGCTTTTCCGTACGATACCTTCCACTTGAGAGGTTATGTTGATTATATCGGTCTCGCCTCGCGATTTTAGCTTTATATTTTCCGTTACAACCATGTTCTTTATCTTACCCGTCATCCGTCACGATTCGTGTTATTTCTTTCTGTATGCTTCCAGAAACGAATCGCAGTATATATTTTTATTCAGAATAAGTTCAGCCGTTATAGCCGCGTCCACAAGGCCTTTATCCAGAGGGTCCAGTATGGCAGCAGAAAGCCCGTTTGCTATTGCCATTACAAGATATATCCTGTTTATAAGCGGCCTGTTTTTTGTCCCCTGCGAGGCGTTGCTAAGCCCCACGACCGTCTTCGGTTGCGGTTCGCATAGAAGCTTGAATTCTTTTATGGATTCCAGGACCTCTGTACCTTGAGCCTGGGCGACATTTATAGGCAAAACAATGGGGTCCAGATATAGTTCGTTTAAATCAAATCCGGCCTCCTGGCATTTCGTCACTATTTTAGCCGCATGTTCCATCCTCTCATCTTTATCCCGGGGAATACCTGTCTTTCCCATGGTAAGGCCGATAAGTGAAGCTTTATACTTTTTAGCCATAGGCACAAGCAAATCCAGCCTGCTGTCATCCGAATTAGTGGAATTAATCATTGCTTTTTTCCGGGCTATCTTCAACCCTTCCTCTATAACGTCCGCTTTAGTGCTGTCAAGAACAAGCGGCGCCTCGCAAACTTCCTGGATCGTGTCCACAAGCCACTTCATAGCGTCCTTGGGATTCTTTTCATACGGTCCTGTATTTACGTCAAGCATTCCCGCTCCCGAAGCAACCTGGTCTTGGGCTATTTTTTGTATTACCTTCTTATCCCTGTCGTTTATGGCCTTGCCTATATCCTTGAACATTCCGTTTATAAGCTCGCCTATTATTAACACTAAAACCTCCTGTTAATGACAAAATCCAAATGTCAAATTCCAAATAAAATCCTAATTCCAAATTCTTTAATTTGATATTTTCCGCCAAATGCTTTCTCTTGGGCGGATTCGCCTTCTGGCGAAGAAATTAAGTAATTTATTTGTCATTCGGAATTTGTCATTTGTCTTTTACTTCTGCTATTTCTTTTGCATTAGCTTATCGATATACTTCCTTGTCTCCTCCACCGCCTTCGGATGTCGCATAACAAGTATATCCGCTCCGGCCATAAGAACAGAAACTGCGGTCTCTATTTCCCACGATACACCGCGTGAATACTCTTCGCCCCACTCCGGATGTTCGGCCGATGTTGATTTCGCCTCTTTAGCGCGCCATGCTTCCTGCCCGACAAAACAGATAAATGGCATAGATAACATCTTGTCACCTATGAGGGCGGCGTTCCTTGCGCGTTCCATAACCGAATAGGCGTATTCTATACCATACCCCAGCGCGCCTATAGTCGGATTCATTACTATTCTGTCGAGAGGAAAGCCCATTTCATTTATAAGAATGTTTGCCTGTTTTGCTATGTTGACGTCAATGGGAGACTCTGATATTATATTGTGCCCGTCCGCGAGACAACTTGCGGTAAGCGTCTTGTAATTTTTCTCGGTGACATCCCCTAAGAGGCACCTTTCGTCCTTGGCAACCTGACTCACTTTGGCTAAAACAACATTGTCTTTGTCATCGTCCCCTGAACCAAGAATTATAAGCGGCACTTTTACGGCCTTTAAAATATTTTCTACTAACTTGCCGGCTTCGGAAGCGGATTTGTTCCCAAAATCCGGATGCGTGCCCTGCAATTTAACGCATATTATAGAGGCGTTACACGCATCCTGGCATTTAACGGCCCATTTAACGGGGTCTTTTAAGACATCCGCGAACGGCTTTTTAAGAGTCTCGGGCCAATCTGTCGGTTCTGTATCCAAAATTTCCATGGCAATCACGGGAGAATTGGGCATAGCGCCTTCTTTAAAAAGATAGGGAAGGGTATTTTCTCCTCCAACGGTCACCTTTGAGGACCTTGTTCCGCCCTCTTCTTTTGTGGCACCTATCGTAACTTCATTAATTTTACCGGTCCAGTTCTCTTTTAACATTTCCATGTATTTACCTCATTGTTTAGAAGATTTATCATAGATATTTTTATCTATTTTTAAGCTTATGCGGTTTTTTCTTAAAAATGTCCATAAAAGATGTTTCTCGTATGAGGCGAAACATCGAATTGTCGGTTTTTAAATTAAAAATGGATTTTCCCTTTATTGCGCCTTCCGATACCTCATCGTTAAGAGGCAAAATTAATTCCAGGCTTAGGCCGGTTTTATCGGTTTCGTCTTTAAGCGTTTCCTTGTTGGATTTATTTAAAACCAAAAATTTTTCTTTTACGCTGATTTTAAGCTCATCGGCAAGCTGTGAAATCCTGCGTGCAGACCTTACACCTATTGCGCTTGCGTCGCTTACTATATAAAGTCTGTCTATATTGCGCACCAATCGCCTGGACATATGCTCCATGCCGGCTTCATTATCAATTACCGCCCACGTGTAACTTCCCATAAGCTTATTTATAAGTTCGCGCAATATGTTGTTCACGAAACAGTAGCATCCGGGGCCTTCGGGCCTACCCATTGTCAAAAGGTCAAAGCCTTCTTCTTCATCGAGCGATTCCTGCACTTTTAGTTCTATGTATCTGTCCTTTGTCATGCCCGGCGGTATCTGGCCGGGATTTTTTGAAATATCATCTATAATGTCTACGATAGTAGATACATTTTTCACACCCAGCAGTTCACCCAGATTGGAATTAGGGTCGGCGTCTATGGCGAGAACGGAGCCTGCGTTTTCCTCTTTAAGAATTCTTATAAAAGACGCCGCAAGCGTTGTTTTTCCGGTTCCGCCTTTACCTGCGACTGCTATTATCATGCTCTACTAACCTCGTGTTATCCGCATAATCCGTTATCAATTCGTTTAATCCGTGTTTACACGCTCGGGAACCTCTCCAAATCCGTGTGCGGGAAAAAGAGGCTTGATACGTACTCGTCCATATAACCCGGGTCTTTGCTAAGTTCTATATAAGTCATCTTCCCCGCTATATCTTCAGCCCTTTTCATCGCGTCAGAAGAAAGCAATGTCTCGCGCGCGCCCATAAGAGAGCTGTTTCCCACAAACCTGAATTTTTTTCTGTCCATATCCGGCAAAAGGCCTATGGAAATAGCGCTTTCCATGTTGAGAAATGTCCCGAACCCACCGGCAATATATATTTTTTCCACGTTATCAAACGTTAAATCAAATTTTTTAAGCAAAATGGAGGCCGCGGAAAATATAGCTCCTTTGGAACGTTTTATGTTCTCGATATCGGAGGCTTTTATCACAATATCATATTCGGAAGAAGCCTTGCTTTTCGGCACAACAACATATTCAAGCTCATTATCTTTTTTTCTTATCATCTTAGTCTTTAGGTCCCCGTTTATTGTACCGTCTCTTTTTATTATACCCTTTTTGAGCATCTCCGCTATAAGCTCTATGTATCCCGACCCGCATATACCCATGGGTTTAGCGCCGCCTATTGTTTTAACCGTCGCCTCAAGGCCGGAATTTATGGAAACTTTCTCTATGGCACCTCTAATGGCCCTCATACCGCATGATACCCCGCTTCCTTCAAAAGCGGGTCCCGCGGAAGCCGAACAGCAGGCCATCCATTCCCTGTTACCCAATACTATCTCTCCGTTTGTTCCTATATCTATCAAAAGCGTAAGCTTCTCCTCATTGTTTAAGCCGCAGGCGAGCGCCCCGGCGACTATATCCCCTCCTACATAAGTGCTAACGCCCGGTATGCACGCGAGAAGGCCTCTGGGGTGAATTTTAATTCCCGATTCAGCCGCTCTTATCACAGGAATGAAATTAGCGGTTGAGACATACGGTTCTCTCCTTATGTATGAAGGGTCTATCTTAAGCAGAAGATGAATCATCGTCGTATTACCCGCGCATATCACGCCTGTTATCTGGTTGAGAGATATACCACGCTCATGAATCAGTTCGCCGATAATGGAATTCATGTTGTCTACGACGGCGTGATGCAGTTTTTCAAGGCCGTCTTCCGCTGTCGCGAATATTATTCTTGTAATGACATCATCGCCAAAAACTATCTGCTTGTTGTAGGTGGCTTTTGTCCCCAGAATTTTTTTTGTATTGAGGTCTACCAGCTGTCCGGAAACGGTTGTCGTGCCGATGTCAAAGGCTATGCCGTAATTATCTTTTGAGGTATCTCCCGGCTCGATAATCACTATTTCCGTGGTCTCATTTCTTTTTCCGAGGGTTACAGTCACTTTCCAGTCACTTTGCCGCAGCACCCCTCCCAGCCTGCGCAGATTTCTAAGTCCTGTCTGCATTATCGTTATATCATACTTATCTCTTATCTCCCTCACCAGCCTTTCGTAATCGCTTACTATATCATTCAGCGTAGGGGACGGAAGCTCTACGTAAACCTTGGTGGATATGGGGCTGTGTGTGAATATCTTTTCGTCTATTATGGGTCTCCCCTTGTCTATATCCACGGCTTCGGAATAGACGCCTTTTAAACTATGCGAAATTTCTTTTTTGTCATTTATGCTTTTTAAATCCAGTCGCGATTCCTTGGGAATAAAAACCTCCAGATTACTCTCGACAATCGTAAGGCAGGCGAGCACGTAACCTTTCTTTCTGTCTTCATGCGAAATCCTGCCCGTTGGTTCGGTCTTAAACTTGCCTTTTTTAATTATAACCTTGCATCTGCCGCATACGCCTTCCCCGCCGCAACTGGAATATATATTCAGGCCGCAGGCTACCGCTGCCGATAAAAGATCGGTGCCTTTTTTTACCTCTATGCGTTTGCGTGATGGTTTAAATACTATTTTGACTTTTTCCATATTTATATTTCTTATACACGGATTCCACGGATTTATTATGGATTTAACGGATCCTTATCTTCGCTCAGGACAAGTTATCCGTTTAATCCGTTCCAAATCCGTTAAATCCGTGTTTAATCAATGTCCTTATTTCCCCAGATTTCTTAAAAAGACAGGTATGCCCGAGGCCTCACGCGGCCCTACCGTAACCTTCCAGCCCGATTCTTCCTCGAGTTTCCCGCTTAATACCGATACGTAGCCCGGAATTATTATATTTTTGTGCTTCACCTTGTCCTTAAGGGAGAATTTATCCAGTGTTTTCGCTATGCTCTCAGGCGTGAATTTCTCCGCCGCCCAGGCGGTAAGGACCGACATGCCTTCGGCGTCGCATGACACTATATACGATGGTATCTTGCTTGACTCCACCTCTGATTCTACCGTGTAATAGGTGAGCGAAAAATTTGTGGTAATCAAAATGGGGGACCTGTCATTAACGTTTCCCACCTCATATACCTTCGGCTCTACCTGAAGCGGTTTTTGCGGATCCGTGTATAAATTCTGCCTGAGCGTCAGTATAGGTAATATGTTCGAGGGACTACTGTTATTTAAGACCACTATAGACGCGTATTTGGCAACGTACGAAGAGGCAATAGCCGCTTCCTGGAACGGACTTTCATCCTTAACAAAAGCCACGACAGGGTACCCGAACGGCCTGAAAGCCTTTTTAAGAGCCAGCCTGCGCATTTGCGTAAAATCCCATATTTTATCGGATATATTTTTCCCGCCTGTATCAAGGACGATATCCTGGACCCCTTCATTTACGATATTCTTCACAAGCGTCTCAAGCTCCTCCATCGTGGGAGCGCTAACCGCAACAGTTGTTTTATAACTTTTCGAAAGGCCCGCTATTTCCTTGAAATTGGCGTTTGTAGCTTTATATATAATGGGTTTTCTGTCTTTCGACAATTTAAGAGCCTCCTCCAGAGTGCTTATGTTGTCGCTCGCCAAAATAAGCGGCAGTTCGGACTCTTTTAAAATTATGTTAAGTGCATTTATAAATTTGGTTTTATCCTTACTTTTGTTTGAAAGCGCTATCAGGTTAACCTTAATCCTCTGACCCACTCTTTCGAAATCAAGTTTTTTTATTTCTCCGAGCGCCTTTTTGAGGTCCGCTTCTTTCGAGTCGTCTTCTACCAAAAATCCTATCGCGGTAGGGTGATAGAACTTATCTTCATGCCTGTACATAACCGTTTCGTTCCCTATCTCAATTTTTTCCTCGCCTGAACCGACGGTTACAAGCCGTATGGGCGGCTGCGAGGCGCTATCAAGCGCCTTTTTCGCCTCTTCGGATACGTAAGGGCATTTATCCAAAGCTACTTTTTTAGCCGCAAGCTGCATGGCAAAGGCAAGACACGTGGGAAACCCGCACTTCTTGCAGTTTGTTTTCGGCAATAATTTATATATTTCTAACCCTGATAAAGCCATATCTTTCCTCCGTAAAATACACTCAAATTCGAAATTCTAAACCCGAAATGCGAAACAAATCCCAAATACGAAATACGAAACACTATTTTCCATTTAGATATTAGTACTTGTTTCGTATTCCAATATTTGGATTTCGTATTTGTTTCGAAATTAGAATTTAAGATTTCGAATTTTTCTTCATTTCGCGTCACATAAGTGCCGGCATGTCGAGTGCCGGATGTTTCTTTTCTTGCAAAAACTTTATTAATTCTTCCGATTCAACCGCTGCGGTTTCGTCCGCGATTTTATCAAATAAATCCGGCATGCTTTCTTCTTCGCATCGTTTCTTTAATTTCTCTCCCAGCGCGTCCTTAAGTTCTTTGGGCATCCACACAAGCCTTTTTAATCCTCCGTCTGCGGATACGAATTTCCTGCTTACTATGTAAAGCCTGCCGATACCCATAAACCCGGGTGTTTGATTTCCGCCTCCTACGGAGCCGGCCAGAGTGGAAAATTTCATGCCGGCCGGCGTAAAGCCGGAATATTCCCTGTTAACAACCATAAAACCGTTGGCCTCCGGCACTATCGCGACTATGCACTCGAAACAGCCGCAACTTGTTTCTGGAAAAGTAATAATAGAATATCCGTTAAACCTCTCGAGCGTCTTATTGGATTTCTGATAAATAAAATCGTTAACGCCCTTCCATTCACCCCGGACAGGGTCTATGACCCCGCCTTTTTTAACCGGCTGATTAGGGCCTGAAGGATTAAGCTCGTAGCAAGCTTTCGCGTCGAGCCAGCTGTAAGCACCGCAAAGGCCAAGGCGCTCCGGTTTGACTATGCAAAGGTGGTTAGGGGCGAAGCTCTGGCATAATGTGCAACTGTAAAAAACATCCACGCTCTCATCTGTCATACCGGCCAGGCGTTCGTCTCGCTCCTCGTAAACCTTCACTGCCTTGGGCATGATTTTCTCAACATCTTCTTTGTTCGTGTATATCTTTATCTCGGCTTTATCCACGATTTTGCCATACGTATCATGAAGCCTCGCGTGTATGATGGTCCCGAAATGTTTTATTTTGAAACCTTTTTTCTGAGCCTCTTTAGAAATGCGTATCCAGCACATATTCCGCTGGCCCATATGGAAAATTCCCATCGCCTCATTCAAAAAACTATGGACCTGTCTTTCCAGTATGGGCTCGAAGTCGGTCTGCATACGTTTACCCGCTACTTGTACAAAAATCGCAAGCGGATACGCCCCTCCTTCATCCATCTTGTCTATCTCGGGCCCGATAACAGTGATCTTACCGTCCTCTATACCGTCTAGGGCCGTCGATTCGACAAATTCCAAAGCGGAAGAAAATTTACCGCCGAATTGCACGTACATCTGCTCCCGCCTTACCCTTTCCCCCTCAAACGCCGCGCTGTACGCTACGGGTATCGGGAGTTTTTTAATTTTAACTTTTATCTCACGTGCTATAAGCGCCTCCTGCACTATTTTATTGTAGTCCTT
>JAFGLX010000068.1 GCA_016927795.1 Candidatus Omnitrophota bacterium | reverse complement strand
TATGGAAAATCTCCGGACCCTCACTTCCACCGTAATAATAAGCAGTGATCCGAAAAAACCTATGGTCATGCCCGCGATAGCGTGACCCGGATCGAAATTACTCAAGAGCGAACCTACGTGAAAACCTACGAAAATGCTAAGAATTACAAAAAAACCTCTTATAAAAACTGCGGTCATGTCACACCTCTTTGTATTACGACATATAATACGGCACTATCAGAAAAATACGATTTTCACCTGTCGGAGGACCTGGGCTTTTGTAAAAGCTTCCAGGGGTGTTCCTTGATATCCTCGACAAATTCCTCAAGGTCATTATAAATTTTATCCTTGGTAAGCAGTTTACCGATTGTGCCCTCACCGTCTTTTAGCCGTTTCATTACGGTGTCCGCGGAATCGCAAAGCGTGCTAAGCTTTTCCGTCAAAAGCTGGGTCGGAATGGGGTCGTAACCGATCAAAATATCCTTATTAGACAAAAAATCCCCCATTTCAGAGCCGGGAAATATCTCAAGGTATTTCTCGCCCAAAAGCCCAAGCGTGTTGATAAACGCTTTTGAATCCCGCGGAATCCTGACATTTTCATCGTCAACCCATACCAAAAGTTTTACTTTTATTTTGTTCTCCTCTTCGTCAAAAAATATCTCGGTTTTGTCAACCTGACCTATGTTCACACCGGCCAGGCGCACGGGGGCGCTTTTCGTAATTCCGTTGGCGAAATTGAAAATAGTTTCTATATAATATCCTTTCCGCACCAGATATACGTCACCGATTGAAAAAACCAATATAAAGAATATGATTATTCCCACGGCTATGAAAATGCCTACCTTCAGTTCGAACATCCTGCTTTCGGAATCAGACATAAAATCTACCCCCCTTTCGTAATGGGCCCTTCGGAATCGCCATTAATAAACTGTTTTACAATTGGATTGTTCGTGTTTTTTATTTCGTCGGGTGTGCCTACGGCTATAATTTTCCCGTCATAAAGCATCGCTATTTTATCCGCTATCCTGTAAGCGCTTTTCATGTCGTGGGTAACCGTAATAGAGGTAACTCTCAACTTGTCATGCAGGCTTTCGATAAGCTTGTTCACCGCATCCCCCATCACGGGGTCGACTCCGGTAGTAGGCTCGTCGTAAAGTATTATCTCCGGTCTCATGCAAACGGCCCTTGCAAGCCCTACTCTCTTGCGCATGCCCCCCGAAAGTTCCGCCGGTTTAGCCTCCTCCACGCCCTTTAATCCGACCAGATCCAGGCATTCGCTTACACGCGTCATAATATCCTTGCGCTTGGCGCCGCGCTCCAATAAATTAAACCCTACGTTTTCCCATACGGACAGGGAGTCAAAAAGAGCTGCGCCCTGAAACAGCATTCCGAACTTAAGCCTTATGTCATTGAGCTCTTTTGTGGACAGCCGCGTTATGTCTTTTCCGTCTATGAATATCTGGCCGGAATCGGGTTTTAGCAAACCTATGATATGTTTGAGAAGAACGCTTTTTCCGCAACCGCTTCTTCCTATTATTACCGTGGTTTCCCCTCTCTCAATCATAAGATTGAGGTTATCAAGTACTCTGTGCTTGCCGAAACTCTTACATAGATTTATTATCTCTATCATTTTATTCTTTTTTTTAACACGGATTTTACGGATACTTATCCGTTTAATCCGTGTTCAATTATCTCCCTATAAAATACATAAGAGCCGTCAGAATGCAGTCACAGGCTATTATAAGGACAAAGCTTTTTACGACGCTTGCGGTAGTCGCCTTTCCTACGCCTTCGGCCCCTTCGCGGGCGTTCATGCCCTCGTAGCACGCTATGACACATATCACTACGGCAAATACAATGCTTTTATATAAGCCGTTACGCATGTCGCTCTGTGTAAGCGGGTCAAAGGTCATTTTCACATACATATGGTGCGGTATGTGCAATTTGTACACACCGACTATATATCCTCCTACAATGCCTATGAAATTAGCGTAAATTGTAAGGATGAGCAGGGACACGAGCATCGCCCAGAATCTTGGAACAACAAGATAATTTATAGGATTCGCGGCCAAAGTTTCCAGCGCGTCTATCTGCTCGGTTACTTTCATTGTGCCTATTTCCGCAGTTATGGATGCCCCGCAACGGCCCGCGACAATCAGGGCGGTAAGCACAGGTCCCAGCTCCCGTATCATTGAGAGCGCCACAAGAGAGGCTATGTACATCTCGGCCTGTATTTTCTGCATTTGATAAGCGCTCTGCAAAGCGAGTACCATACCGGTAAATAGGCTTATTAGCGTAACTATAGGGAGGCTGCTTGCGCCTATTTTCTCTGCATGGCGTATGAGCTGCTTTATGCGAAACGGCGGATGGGCGGCCCAGAATATTATCTCACCCATAAAAATAACTATGCTACCTATATACCCTATAAATGATATAGCCCCTTCGCCTAACTGTTCTATACCTTTTTTTAAAGTCGCCATATACGTGCTATGTATGTGGAGCCCCCCTGTCCTGCCGGGGCTCCCTCCCTCTTTCGCAACTCCTCTTATCCCCCGGCTACCACCTTAGGTGGCAGCCGGGGGATTCAATAAGTCGGGGGGATTAAAATTTTACCTCGTGCTTCACGCCCAGAAAATGCTCTTCCTCGGAATTGGCGTTTTCTGTACGCGCCTTAAAACTTAATTTGAAATCTTTGTCCAGAAATTTCTCGGCCTCCACAAGGGAGCTTTCATTTTTCTTACTCACACTCCAGTCCTGCCAGAAAAATAAATTATCTTCCGTTTTAAGGGAGACTTTTTCAAACGGTTTTTTGTCGCGTAGCTTCCTAAGGTCGACCTCTCCGCTTAACGTCATATAACCGTCTTTTTTACTTATCCTTGTCTCATGTATCTGTATTACGGGCCCTTCCCCGACTAAATTTGCGATTATGGAGTCAAACCGGAAATCCCCAAAATTTCCTCCCTGTACATTAAGGTGCGCCGAAAGTCTGGCTTCCCTAAGGGGCCCTTTCAGCGTGAAATTACCGTTTAATACACCGTTTACCTTAAGCTTCCCATCGCTGGGCAAAAAGTATTCCTTTAAAGCTAAATCCCTTATTGCCCATTTCAAAAATATATGATTCTGCGGCGTAAGCCTTACGCTGCCGTACCCTTCCAGTTCACCTTTTATCCCGAACCTTGTCACGTCTATCACATCCTTGGCTTTATCATAGGATAGAAAAATATAGACCTCTCTATCGAAAGGCTTATAATTTATGACCATATCCTTGAAAACAAGGCTTATCGCGGCCGGCTCCTTGCCGTTAACATCCATATGCGCCGTTACGGAACTTACGATATCTATTCCGTAAATTTTTACATGATTAATGCCGCCTCTTATTATAAATTTTTCTCCTTTTCTACCTACGTTCAAATCGACGGTACCGTCTCTGCAATTAATGCGAAACCGCGAAACACGCATGTCCGGCAAGTTGGGAATTCTCGAGATAAAAGGGTGCCACAGCCTGTACTCGAGCTCTATTTTCCCTACGTTAAATAAGGGCGCTTCGGAACCGGAAAAAATGCTTATATCCTCGGAAACCAGGTTGCCAAACACACCGCCCTTTATACTTCCTACGCTAAGCCTTGTACCTTCCGGGAGCATTTCCTCAAGACGCTTCTTCATATTTTCTCTCAGAAAATCGCCCGGCTGTATATGATAAACCATAAAGGCAGAGCCTAGAAAAATTATGTTCAAAAGATAAAGATTTCTTCTTTTTATAATCCTAATGCGTCTCACAAGGCCTCTCGTTTATTACTTTTTGACTTTTTCCGATAGAATCTCAAACTCCAGATGGTCCCTCTTTAACGTTACCTTCATATCTCCTCCGTCCTTAAGCTTTCCGGCTATGAGCTCTTCCGCCAGCGGATCCTCCAGAAACCTCTGAATAGTGCGTTTTAGAGGCCTGGCGCCGAATATTTTGTCAAAACCTTTATCTATAAGAAATTCCCTCGCTTCGGGCGAAAGTTCAAAGGTTATCTTCTGTTCGGCCAGACGCTTCTGGACTTCTTCTATTTCAATATCTACTATTTTCTGCAGGTCCTCCTTGGTAAGGCTCCTGAAAACTATGATATCGTCAACCCTGTTTAAGAACTCCGGCTTAAACACCCTTTTTACCTCTTCAAGGAGTCGCAATTTCATGTCGCGGTACGTTTCGCTTTCCTTGTTGTCAGAACGGAAACCTATTGAACCCTGTTTTTTCAGCATTTCTGCGCCTATGTTAGAGGTCATAATAAGAATCGTATTCTTAAAATCAACCTTTCGCCCGAAAGAATCGGTAAGGCGCCCCTCTTCCAGAACCTGTAAAAGTATGTTAAAAACATCGGGGTGAGCTTTCTCTATCTCGTCCAATAGCACGACCGAGTAAGGCCGTCTTCTTACCTTTTCCGTCAACTGTCCGCCTTCCTCATAGCCGACATATCCGGGCGGCGCTCCTACGAGGCGCGACACGTTAAATTTCTCCATGTATTCGGACATATCAAGCTGTATTATGGCATCTTCGTCGCCAAACATATATTCCGCGAGTTTCCTGCCAAGCAGGGTCTTGCCGACACCCGTAGGGCCCATAAAGATAAACGACCCTATCGGCCTGCGGGGGTCCTTTATGCCCGCCCGCGAACGCTTAACCGCGCTCGCTATAGCGTCTATGGCCTCCGATTGGCCTATAACCTTCGATTTAAGAACCTCCTGGATCTTTAGAAACTTAACGGACTCCTTTTCTTCCAGCTTAAAAAGCGGAATTCCAGTCCACTTGGCAACGATAACGGCTATGTCCTCTTCGGTAACGGTAATGACTTCCTTGCCCTGCGATTCCTTCCACTGTTTTTTTGTCTTAGAAAGTTGTTCCCGCGCTTTTCGTTCCTCATCCCTGTATTTTGCCGCTTTTTCGAAATCCTGGTCCCTTACGGAGTCTTCCTTATGCTCTTTAAGCTCCTTTATCGCGCTCTCCATTTCTTTTATTTCGGGAGGGGGAGTCATCGTGGAAAGCCGCGCGCGCGAGCCGGCCTCGTCTATCAGGTCGATAGCCTTATCCGGCAGGAAACGGCTGCTTATATACCTGTCGGAAAGCTTGGCGGCTGCCTCTACCGCCGCGTCCGAAAATTTCACTTTGTGATGCGCCTCGTATTTATCCCTCAAACCTTTGAGAATCGCTATTGTCTCATCCACACTGTTGGGCTCTACGATAATCGTCTGGAACCTTCTTTCCAGCGCCGCGTCCTTCTCTATGTGTTTTCTGTACTCGTCAAGTGTTGTCGCGCCTATGCATTGAATCTCACCGCGGGAAAGGGCGGGCTTCAGTATATTAGAGGCGTCTATAGCGCCTTCGGCGCCTCCTGCTCCTACAAGTGTATGCAACTCATCTATAAATACTATTACGTCGGGAGAACTTTTTATCTCGTCCATCACGGCTTTGATGCGCTCCTCAAATTGCCCCCTGTACTTTGTGCCAGCCACCATAAGAGCCAAATCCAGTATTATTATCCTTCTGTTTCTGAGTATCTCTGGAACGTCGCCCGATACAATATTCTGGGCCAGCCCTTCAACGATAGCCGTTTTACCGACCCCGGCTTCTCCCAGCAAAACAGGGTTATTCTTGGTGCGCCGCGACAAAATCTGCATGACCCTTTCAATCTCGTTTTTTCTTCCTATAACAGGATCCAGCTTGTTCTCCTTGGCAAGCTTAGTAAGGTCTCTGCCAAAAGCGTCAAGGGCCGGCGTTTTCCCTTTCCTGGCTTTTTGGGCAGGACTGTAACCGGGAACCGAGGAACCAAGAAGGTTCATGACTTCCATCCTAACCTTGTCAAGGTCCATTCCCAGATTCAAGAGCACCTGAGAGGCAACGCCTTCTCCTTCGCGTATAAGACCGAGCAGGAGATGCTCGGTGCCGATATAGTTATGGCCGAGACTCCTTGCCTCTTCCATAGCAAGTTCTATGACCTTTTTTGCTTTAGGCGTAAAGGGAATGTCTCCAGATATTATGGTGGCGGGCCCCGGCTGTACGAATTTCTCTACTTCAAACCGTATTTTATCGGAGTTCAAACCTAAGCTCGCCAGAACTGCCGCTGCTACGCCTTCTCCTTCACGGATAAGGCCTAAAAGTATGTGCTCGGTGCCTATATAATCGTGGTTAAAACGCTTGGCTTCTTCCTTAGCCAAAAGTATAACCTTGCGTGCTCTTTCGGTAAATTTGTTAAACATAGCCATATAATTCCTCCATCATTCTTGAAGTTTTTCTCTTATAATATCCGCTCGTTTCCGATCTCTCTGTTCGGCTGAAAGAAGTTTTCCTTCTATTTTCTGCAAATGAGCCGGTTGAATAAGCATAAAAAGCTCATTTAGCCTGGTCCTGTCTATTCCTCCTATAATATTCAAATCCACGCCCAGCCTGATTACGGAAAGTAACTTTATTGTCTCGGCGCTTGTGATAATACGGGCGCTTTTCAGGGTCCCATGCGCGCGCCAGATCCTGTCTGACATCTCTTCTTTATTCTTGACCATAAGAATATTGCGTGTAGACTCTTCGCGCTTTATGAGCTTGTCGACTATGCTCTCTATCTTTTCTATCAAATCACTTTCCCTGTGCCCGAGCGTCACCTGGTTTGATACCTGGAAAAAATTACCTATGGCTTCGGTGCCTTCTCCGTAAAAACCCCGCATAGTAAGACCCAGTTTTGATATGGCCTGAAAAACCTTGCCTATCTGGTTGGTCATGACAAGGGCCGGCAGATGCAGCATTATAGAGGCGCGTAACCCCGTACCCGTGTTGGTAGGGCACGCGGTAAGATAGCCCCATCTTATGGAAAAAGCGTAAAGTAAATGCTTGCTTAGATCCGTATCTATCTCATCGGCCATGTTCCATGCCTCTACTATATTGAATCCGGACTGTAAGATTTGGATTCTAAGGTGGTCTTCCTCGTTAATCATTATGCTTGCTATCTCTTTTTCGTCGACTACGACAGCCTTATATTCCGGGTCAATGACGTGTTCCGGGCTCACAAGATGCCTCTCAACAAGAAACTGCCTGTCGATTTCCGAGACATCCTTCATTTTTAAAAAAAGCGATTTTTTAGTGAATTTGCTTTTGCTCGTTGCATCCGCTATAGCCACGAGCGCACTTTCTCTCTCCTTCGGTTTGGCCCAATTGAAAAAAGGCAATTTATCCAGATTTCTGGCAAGACGTACCCTGCTCGAAACCACAATATTGGACTTAGGGCCGGTGCCCCTAAGCCATTCGCTTTTTTTATACAGAAAATCTTCCAGCTTCACTTACTGCTTCCCTTCTTTTTTCTCTTTTTTTTCCAATTCTCTTATCTGGTCCCTAAGACGGGCCGCCTCCTCGAATTCCTCAAGCTCCACTGCTTTCTCAAGCCGCGCTTTTAAATCGCTGATTAAAGTAACCTTATCGCCGACGGTATCTTTTTTTGCAGGCGTTTTTCCTATATGACTGTCCGTGCCGTGTATCTTCCTCAAGAGCGGGCTTAGCTGCTTGCCAAAAATCTCGTAACAAACTGGGCATCCGAGGCGTCCCATTTTCCGAAAATTGTTGAACGTGAAACCGCAGGCGGAACATTTTATGCTCACCTCTGCGGATTTCTCTTTTTTCTCCTCCATCACAGGCGCGAGATCAGCCAGGCCCGAGAGAAGGTCCGCAAGGCCAAAGTGTTCCTCCATCTCCTGGCTTTTTTCTTTGGCGCACTGTTCGCAGAGGTGAAGCTTTGTCACGTTATCGTTTATTATTTCGGTAAGGTGGACTGTGGCTTCCCGTATCTTGCACACGTCACATTTCATTTTTTGCTCCTTAATTCAATATTTTACGCCGTCTCTCTTTGTCAGCGCACGAAAATCCTCCATAAGTTCCCTCGTAACGCATCCGGGCTCACCGGAACCTATAACATGCCCGTCCACTTTCGTAACGGGTACAATTTCGGCGGCTGTGCCGGTCAAAAAACACTCATCCGCTGTGTATATGTCCGAAAGTCTCATATTTCTTTCATTGAAGCGCATTCGCTTCTTCCGCGCTATGCTTATCACCGAGTCCTGGGTTATCCCCTTAAGGGAAATCGTCCTTGGAGGTGTCGAGAGAACGCCTTTTTTAACAATAAATATGTTGTCACCCGTGCATTCCGAGACATAATTATCGTGTGTAAGCATTATCGCTTCCGGAGAATTCTTATTGATTCCGTCTATTTTAGCAAGGATGTTATTCAGATAATT
>JAFGLX010000067.1 GCA_016927795.1 Candidatus Omnitrophota bacterium | reverse complement strand
CCGGTATTCAAGATAAAGAACGACCCGCGCATTACACCTGTCGGAAAGATTTTAAGAAAATTCAGCATTGACGAACTGCCGCAACTTTTCAATGTTTTTATGGGTTGCATGAGCCTGGTAGGCCCGAGGCCCCCCATCCCACGCGAAGTCCGTCAGTACACGCCATGGCAGAGGAGGAGGCTCTCGATGAGGCCCGGACTTACGTGTTTATGGCAAATAAGCGGTAGAAACAAAATAAGTTTTGACGGCTGGATGAAGCTCGACCTCGAGTATATAGATAACTGGTCATTATGGCTGGATTTTAAGATACTCATGAAAACTGTCCCAGTGGTCATGTTCGGAATAGGCGCGTATTAAGGCCATCCCGCGTAGGTCATTGTGCGCGTTCAGCGAAAAAATAAAAATTTAAGGCACACTTAAGTGTGCCTTAAATTTTATGGCCCCGTTATTTCATAGAAGCATGTACCCCGGAAACGGCACAATATGTGGCATAAGAAAGAAAAAATGGGGGAGACCAGGCACACTAAAAAGTTGAAATGGGGGCAGCAGTATATTATAATATATCCCATGAAAAATATAAGGAGAAACAAAAATGATTAACATTAAAAACCTGACCAGATATATTTTGTTCATAGATGCTATTATTGTTTTTGGCATTGTCATTTTAGGGTGCGGGGGAGAGCTCTCGCAAAAATCAGATGACGATAAAACTATAGCACGGATAAATAATTATAAGCTAACGGTAAAAGATCTTAAATCAGAGGCCATAGATTCAACTATCTCAAAAGAGGATCTCTTGGAGAACATGATAGTTAAAAAAATCCTGCTTCAGGAAGCGGAGAGGCAGAATCTCGACAAAGACAAGGTGTTCATGAAGGAAATAGAGCGTTATTGGGAACAGGCGCTTCTTAAACTGCTTATAAATAAGAAGATAAAGGAGCTTTACTCCAAGGTTACAGCTCCTGACGCGGAAGCCCGTTCGGAAAAAACACAAGAGGCGCTTGAGAAATGGATAAAGGACCTGAGAGCCGGGGCCAGTGTTAAAATCGATAATAACGTTCTTAATGAGGTAAAAATAGACAAGAATCAGTAAAAATACCATAAAAAGGTGGTTAGCACCGGAGGCGCAATATGGCTGATAATTTTGAGAACAAAAGAAAAAATTATTTCATTAAAAAGAAGTTTCAGAGGGATTTTATCATCAAGTTTTGCTCCCTTGTCATCCTTGGCTCGGCCATATCGGGGAGCATTATTTACCTCATGTCCATGTCCGCGGTCACTACGACATTCGAGAACCTGCGCCTTGTCATAAAAAGCACCGCGGATTATATATTGCCCGCTGTCTTGTTGAGCAGCGCCGTTGTAATAATTCTTATAGGATTTGCCGCCATTATAGTTACGTTATTTACGTCACACAGAATAGCCGGGCCGCTTTACCGCCTGGAAAAGGACATAGATGAAATTGCCTCGGGCAATCTTAGAAAAAAGGTAAATTTAAGAAAAACCGACGAGTTAAAAGCGCTGGCCGCCAGTCTTAATGGGATGACAGGTAAATTAAGGTCGGATATTGAAGGCGTGAAAAATATCGTTAGCGAGATCGAATACGGTGTCGGGTCGCCGGATTTAAAGGAAAAAATAGAAAAGTTAAAGTCCATTCTTTCGAACTTCATGACCTAAATAACATTATATGCGGATAAGCGGTTTAGCATACAGGGCAAATCTAAAAGAAATCTTTCCGGTTGTATTATTTGTCGGAATATACCTTTTTTCTTATTATCCCTCGGTTATAGGCGAATACGTCAGTGCAAAAGAAATGGGTGTGTCTATCCAGGAAAGCGGTATATCCAAAAATATACCCGTGACACAGGAAAGCCAATGGCACACAATAAAAAGCAATAACTTTACGGTATATCTCCGCCCTACGACAAACCTTGCGTCGATTGAAAAGAAGTTAAGACGGCGCGGAGGATTTTATATCGGGGATTACCCGGAGCCTAGGCATGAAAACGGCATAGACGGCAAGATCGGGTACCGCATGGACGTTCTTTTTAAGAGGGCAAAGGATATTCTGTCGATGTACCCCAGGATCAATGACATAAAAGTAAAAGTTTTCTCGAACAGAAGAGAATTGATAGACGAATATCAAAGAATATTCGGAACAAGGGAAAATCTGATCTCATTTTACGTTTATAAATTTAACACGATTTATACTACCGAGGATGATATTTCCGATTCGGTGGTTGCCCACGAAATGGGCCATGCCATAGTTGACCATTATTTTGCGGTAAGGCCGCCCGAAAAAATACGCGAATTACTCGCTCAATATGTGGATTTACATCTTCAGGATTAGGGCGTTAAGTATAAAAAAGTTAGTTATTTTGGTTGACATCTAGAGATATCCATGTTATTCTGTGTAAAATAATATTAATGGCCAAAGGAGGGGCTGAACGAGATGAAAAAATTATCAATAGCATTACTAGCAGGATTATTAATAACTGTGTTTACGGTTATGACATCCGCTAACGCGAGCGAAAGCGTTATGACGAATGCGGAATTCGCAGACCTATTGGTGAAGACGCTCGGTATAGAACTGCCGCAGGGCTCGGAAAATCTTTCGGCTGCCGAGTATTACGAGGTTCTTGCCAACGTTCTGGCGTCTAAAGGCATACTGTATTTCACAAACGCCAAACCCGATGACCCGATACTGGCAGGTCACGTTGCGGGAATTCTCTATGCGTTAACCGGTGGGACCGGCGACGTAAACATCGATGAAATAATGAAGTCTCTGGTCGACAAGGGCTATATACCTGCGGTTGATCCGAACTCCAGAGTATCCGTGGCATTCGCAGCAGACGTGCTCAATAACCCTGAATTTACAAGCGCTATGGCAGAAGGGTATCTTCCAATAGGAGCTTTGCCGGGCTTGGAATCGCCCGGTTTTACATTAGAGGATACACCGGATATAACAACGCCTGTAGTATTGGCTGCAGCTGGCACAACACCTGAACCGCCGGCAAGTGAGCAGTAACAACTGGCGCGAAGAAGTAACGGAAAAACTGTCACTTAAAAAAGCGATGTGGACCATGCACATCGCTTTTCTTAAATTAGACACTATTTTTTAGTGTGCATGACTTTCCACAGCTTCATCAATACTCCGCAAAATATAGCAAAAATATATTGACATCGAGCGCTTCATTGGGTATATTATGTGATGGTCGTAATAACACATTATTAGTTTATTTAACCAAATAAAACAAGAAAGGGAATATCGTATCATGGAGAACTACAAAATAGCATGTCTTGGCCGAGTATTTTTTGCTCTATTGTTTTTTTGCGGTCTTTCCAGTTTTGCTAATGCCGAACTTATCACACACGATGGATTGCCTAACAGAGAAGGCGTAAAGGCTGACCCGCTGGGTTCAGGCCTTGGAGACGCCGATCTGCCGAACAGAAAAGGGGTAAAAATACCTCCTTTTACGGTACACAGCGCGTTTAATACGGAGGTACAGTTTGACACAAACATTTTTTTGGAAGACAACAACCCCAAATTTGACGTTATAACAATCTTGAATCCAACCGTAGGCGCTGAATTACCCTTTTCAGATAATCTGATAAGCATTGACTACGATTTTAGCGCCAATATTTTCGGCCGTTATTATGACGAGTCATTTGCTGACCATCGTCTGCGCGGTCTTTTGGAAATAAACTGGACCGATTTCAAGCTTAATGTGGCGGATATATACAGGTTTTTTTCCGACCGTTCCGGCACCGAGGACGTGGACCGCATAGAAAGACAGAATAATTATATGAGGGCCGGCATAGCCACGACAGGTTTTGAGCAGCTCGAAGCGGATGTAGGTTATACATTTGGTATAGAAGATTTCCGAGCGAAGGACATTATTTATATTGACACAAGCGGAAACACCATGACCTACAACGATAAAGACAGGTATTTAAATGTATTCGACGCGAGTGTAAGTTACAGGTTCTTACCGAAGACGTCCGTTATCGCCAGGGAATATCTCGGTTTCATAGACTATCCCAGCGGGAAAAATTCGGATTCATGGTATACCGAAACTATGGTGGGCTTGAAAGGCGATTTCCGAGAGGATTTCTCTATGAACATATTCGGAGGCTTTAAGTATCAGGACTACTCTGACGGATCTCTTGTAAGCGAAGAAAACTATGCGGGACCGGTAGTAAGAGGAGGCTTTACTTACAGTATAACCAAGGACGATAAATTTGACGTGCTTCTGGAACGCAATATATATGAGTCCACGTTCAGTAACGAGAATTATTATAATGTAAATCACGCCGGACTTAACTACACGCATTACTTTAATCGTAAACTGTCGGGAAGGGTATTCGGTTATTATCAGCTCAATCTTTATCCAAGCGACGCTCTTGACAACGGTGAAAGCAAGAAAAGGCATGATCACATATTCGGAGGCGGCGTCGGTTTGCGATATGACATACAGGAATGGAGCGCAATCGAGGTACGTTACGGATATAAACAAAAAGAATCCAATTTCGGCACGTTTGATTACATTGATAATTTAGTCAGCATACGCGCATCGGTAGGTTTCTAGCATTATAGCATTAAAAATCAGTCAGATCAGGCAGATATATAAAACCACTGCCTCCAGAGGCAGTGGTTTTTTTGACAATAGGATAGCATGAAACAATTCACAATCATTCTTATAATTTTATTTTTAGCCGGCTGTGTAGGCTTTTACACGCATGAGGCTTGGGCGCAAGAGGTTAAATATAAGCTGCAGCCAAGCGATGTCCTGCACATAACCGTGCATAATCAGCCTGACCTTGAAACCAGGACACGGGTAACGGCAGACGGTTATGTAACGTTTCCACTCATAGGAAAAATAAGAGTGGATGGTATCACTGTTCAGGAGTTCGAGAATAAATTAAAAGAGCTTCTCGAGAAAGACTACCTCGTAAGCGCACAGGTTATCGTCTTTATAGAAGAATACCACCCCAGGCAGGTTTCTATCATAGGAGAGGTAAAAAGGCCCGGTAAATACGACATGCCATATGAAAAAGACCTTACGCTCTTGGAGGTTATAGCGATGGCCGAAGGGTTTACAGAGGATGCCGACATAAACAATACCAAGATTATACGAATGGAAAACGGTAAGAAAATTACGATGAAAATAAGAGTCAGAGATATAACCGAAAAAGGCGATAAGGACAAAGACATAATTCTTAAACCGAATGACGTAATAGTGGTGCCGGAAAGCTTCTTTTAGAGGATTTATGAATATAGGCAACATAGAGCAAGAGTTGAATTTTAAGGACTATATAAGCGTTATAAGGAGGCGGCGTGGCCTTATTCTCTTATTTTTTGTGACTACAGTTTTTGTGGTTACCGTAGGAAGCTTCGTAATGCCGCACGTTTATCGAGCTACTGTCACTCTGCTTATAGACTCCGAAGGGCCCAACATTTTAACCGCGTCTGATGGAGTAGCGCTGGAATCCCAGGGGTACTATACATATAAAGAATACTACAAGAGCCAGACAGAGATTATAGCCTCCCGGTCGATCGCACGCAGGGTGTTTGAGGAATTCAATTTAGCAAAGTCTCAACAATACGCCAATTCAAAAGACCCTGTAGGGCAGTTTTTAAAAAGCGTTACGGTTGAACCGGTGCGTGATACTCGCCTTTTAAGGCTCCATGTTGACAACAAAAACCCCGTGTTAGCCGCCAAATTGGCCAACCGTATGGCCGAAATCTATGTAAAGCAGAACCTCTACTACATATCTAGAGAGGAAATAATGAACCTCCTGAAGAACGAATACCTTAAGCTAGAAGCTAAAATGTCAGAATACAGCAAAATATATAAAGCCAAACATCCCAGCATGATAAGATTAAAAGAGGAAATGCAGGAAATGGCTAAAAGGATTGAACACGTGAAGGAATCGACCTCTGACCGCAGCATCAGTGAAAAAGACATTCAGGGTGAAGATGTCAAATACGCGCTTGAAGGGCTTAAGGCCAATAATGTGAGTATACAGGACCCTGCGGAAGTGCCCGTAAAGCCTATCAAGCCGAAAAAGCGTTTGAACGTACTCCTTTCGATGATAGTAGGGCTTTTTGGAGGAGTAGGGCTTGCTTTTTTTCTTGAATATATTGATGATACCGTTAAAAGCCTGGATGATCTGGAACACATATCTGACTGGCCGTTTCTTGGAAGCGTACCGGATATAGATAACGCGGGGAAGGTGGCAGAAGTTGATAAGGACCTCTTAACAAATAAACGACCAAAAGACCCTATTGCTGAGGCATATAGGGCTATTAGGACCAGTATACTGTTTTCATCTACAGAAGAACACCCCTTGTATTGCATGCTTGTCACAAGCCCCGGTCCGCAGGAAGGCAAGACAACGACGCTCTGCAATATCGTGCTTGCCATTTCGCAGGGTGAAAAGCGGGTACTTATAGTTGATGCAGATATGCGAAAACCACGCCTGCACGTGGTTTTTAAGAAAGAAAACGAAAGAGGATTAAGTGATTTTCTTTCCGCGCAAGCACAGTTTAACGATGTGGTACAAAAGACCGACATCGCAAACGTTTCTCTGGTTACAGGCGGTAAATACCCGCCCAATCCTTCAGAGTTGCTTTCCAGTCATAAGGTTAAAGAGTTTATAAAGATTGCAAAAGAAAAGTTTGATTTTGTGCTTTTTGACACTCCTCCTATAGCTGTAGTTACCGATGCGGCCGTGCTTTCGCAGGCAGTGGACGGCGTTATTATGGTAATAGAAAGCGAAAAAACCTCAAAAAGGGTTCTGCCGCGCATTTTTCGGCTTCTTAGGGACGCAAAGGCAAGGATTGTAGGCATTGTCCTTAATAAAATATCCCTTAAAGTAAGAGACTATAACTACTACTATCATACCCATTATTACGGGAAAAACAAATAATTTCCGCATATCACACCCATTTATAACACCTAAAAAAAAATAAGATATAACATAAGATCATCCAGAATGGCACCAAACCGGGTATGCCAGAACATATAAATTAAGATAGGGGGTATAAAGATAAAGGCAAAGCTCCAAACGCCTTAAAAACCCCTCATAACACGCTAAAAAAGTCCTTTTAAAGAGCGCTCTAAAGCCGTAATAAGAGTTGTTAGGGGCTGCCTAAAATAGAACTTAACCCACCAAAATGTTAACCCAGCTAACCCAAAGTTCTTAAAATCTGAACCATCAATCTGAACCATCAATTTGATATAGTTATCCACAGCCATAGCATGGATTTTTGCCAAAATGCAGCAAATTTGTACATGTTTGTATACCTTGAACGCCGAGCAAGTGCACCTTTGTCGAAGTCCAGAAGCCCGACTTATCAACATTTTTGTGACTTATCCCCTACTTCCTATAATATATCTTATGTTAACTTGTTATATAGGGGAGAGGAGGTGAGAGGCCTTAGCCGGGGTGTATCGTATGAGGTATTTTTATATCTGGGATCTAGGTATTAATTGGAGTAATTTTATCGGGCGTTAGTTCTTTTTATAGCTTTAAAGGAGCGTTTAAAGGGATGCGTGAATGGTTATTTTTTGACTTTAAAACCCCAGCGATTATCCATGCTCCAGACATGCGTTTTTCGATCGCGCTGCTTGACCTGCCAGCTATATGCGGCTCCGTTTATCAGCTTGTCTGCATCTACTTCTGCGGCATAAATATCGTGCTCAAGCGTTACATCTTCCACAACCTCATATCCAAAGTCCTTAAACAGCTCAAACCTATATGCCGTTCTTCCCCCTCCCGGCTTGGGGGTGGGCTTCCATGTAAAAACAAGGCTTTCTCTGCCTGTTAGGTCCACAACCGAGTCATTAGCCGGTTTTATATAGCGTACCTTTGGGGTCTGGTTTCTTCTGTCGGTTCCCGCAAATGCCGCAGCATTTAATAGTGCCGCAATAAGCATTATAAGTGTCAATCTCTTCATTTTTTGCTGTTTTTCTTACTATTTTTCTGATACAGAAAAACGACAATAAAAAGCGGCGGTATTGCGCTGGCACAACCGGCCATAACGGGAAAAGAGTAAAGCAAATATTTGGCGTATCCATATTCAAGGTCATAATATCGTTCCGCGGTGGGAGTTAAACCAACTTTTTTTTCTAACGAGGCCGTGTCATTCACTTCTTCTATACATGTCATGGTACCCGCAAATCCCACAACAATCGGTAAAATAGCTATAATAAACAGTATATGTATATATATGCGGCGCATGCGGAAAATAAGCATTACAATGCCCGCAATAGTGGCAAAAAGGCCTATAAAAAACGCCAAAAGCGCCGCAAACCCAGTTAGGTTTACGTAATACATGAATAACTCTTTAAATATAACCGCCAAATCTTTTACTATTCCTAACCTTAGCATAATTTCCTGTCTTTTGACCAGTTTTCTTTAAAGCATAAAATGTTTCTAAGAAACATTTTAGCATAAAAAAAATATAAATCAAATATTTTGTACATAAGGCACAGCAGAAATTTCACTTTAGCGATTAAAAATTCCGAAATTATTTGGTTTTTTATTTATTTTAAGATATAATTATTAAGTATGATAACTCTTAAAAAGCTCAGAAAATACAAAACGTTACTCTATATCCTGGTAATGGGAGCGGCCGCTTTCTGGGCGCTTCTATCGGGACCTATATTCGAAGCATATATAGACATAAGCGTATTTCCTCCGCAGGATGTAAGAGCGACAGATTTTAGTTGGATAACAGTTAACGAATGGTTTTCCAGCCAGGCGTATATAATAACCAGTTACACAGTTATTAAAAACATCAAGTCAATAATAAATCCCAATAAATTTAAGGGCGCTATATCCGCCAAGCGCATCGGAGGAGCCGATATAATAAGGATTTCCGCCCGCTCGAATAACAGTCCTTTCGAATTAACGGAATTAGTCGGTGACATAGCGGATTCCTATCTTAACCTGCTTAATAAAGGCATGATAGGTAAAAAAATACGAAGGTTAGCCAAAGAAAATGAAAATGACGAAAGGAAATTAAATAACCTAACCACTTCAGGTATGCGCGCCAAAATAGCGGGAAACATCAACGCCATAACCGCCTCCATAGAGGAAAGCATGCTGAATCTGGAGCATGTTAAGTCCCGATTGGCCGAGATAGAAAATGCCGAAACTCGCATAAGGTTGCTGGATGAGTATATACAGCGGCTTAATAGCGAGCTTTCAAAGCTAAGGCTTGTGTATGCGGACGGATGGCCGGAGGTAGCAAAGGTCAAACAGAATTTGATTGTTGCCGAAAAAGAGAGAAACGAATTATATGCCAGCATAACGGATGAGCACAAATATAGAGAGGAAAAAAGTGGCATTGAGAGCAAAATAGCTCAATACAAGGAAATGCTGTTAAATCTACAAAATGAGCTTAAGGAAATCGATAAAGACATGGCCTTGAAGCCGGCATCAAGAATTGCAACAAAGGTCAAAGAAAGGCAGCCGGAGCCTCAAAAAGGCAATGCTTACGGTTTTGCGATAAACCTTCCGGCTATTAAGGTATTCCCCGAGTTTTTTGACAGGTTGTTTATAGGTGTTACTTTCGGCGTTTTGCTCTTGATTTTAATCGCCATTTTGTACAGACAATTAACATGGTGACCAACAATATACGGTAAATCTTCCATAATCGCGCAATAAAGCCTCTCCCCTACCCCATTTTCCTATTCAACCATTACCTTGGCATGCGGCAATATTGTCTTCAATGCCTCTATAGCTATATCGCCTTCTAACCTCCCTATGACTACACCCACGCTTGCCGGTACAGGTTTGTTATCCGTGCTTGCGGATGTCCTGCCGAAGAAAAGGCACGGGCATTTGCCGTCCGGTAAGTAAGCGGCGTCGCCTACTATATTCACTTCCCTTGTCGAGTTCTCGACAGGCGCGTTTATGCCGGCATCAAAATATAGTTCCTCGCCCGAGGCGTTGATTTCGGATCTTATCGGCAGCGAGGCTGATATACTGTCGGAGGTGATATTTTTCAAAAGCCGTACATTTCCTTATTTTTACCGTAAGCAAAACCTTTTACATGGATAGAAACATTATTGCGATAACAATTACAATTATGATACACCACAACATTAACGCGCTCATCAAAAACGACGCTTTCTATCTGAGACGGCCTTTCGATTTTGTTTTCCCGTAACCGCAAAATATAATAGCGAGTGCGGTGGGAAGTGGCAGGATGTAGGCCAGGTCAAAGTCGCCCTTTATCTTTAACACACAGACGCTTATTGCGAGAAAAACTGTGAACCAAATAATCTTTCTGGCTATGCGTATCTTAAAGCCGTCACAGAAACAAAAACCGGCAAATACTACATAGAGGCTGAGGGATATGAATTGTATTATTAGAGTATACCGCATTTGACTATTTGCTAAGGATATACTGAATCTCGTTTATATCCTCTAACATGGTATTGTACAGTTTGACGGAGGATTTAACGATATATATAGTGCTGACAAGGATAACCAGGGTTAGTATTATCTTGGAAATCTTCCCGAATCCGCGACTTTTCCATAAAAGCGGCAGCGCAAATGGACCCATGAGAAAAAGCGCTATGATTACTGCCAGAGGTTTAAGATACCATTTGACGGGCGCGTTCTTATCCATAGGCAAAACTAAACGGTTATTACAGTTTCAAGTGAAGCCCTCCTCGACCTTGCCGCTCTGCTTGCCTGCCTTTGGCAAGACAAAGGTCCCGGGGATTTCTGCGGAGGGGATTAAATGAGAAAATAAGAACGATAGCCTTTGCCCTGTGTTTTTAACGGGTTTTATTAAGGCGGAAACCAGCTATCTCTTTAAAACCTTTATGCCCTTCAACTTGTTTTCCCCGTCAAAAAACAGATATATTTTAATTCCGCCAAAATGGGAACCGTCACCGGGCAGGTATACCCACCTTTCTTTGTAATTGGCGTCGGTGACGATTGAAGCGGGCTCGCCGTAACTCTTTTCTATCGTTTCACTTGCAACGTCTTTGGCTATCAGACCGCACTCAATGTCATCTTTAAGCCGCCAGAAGTCCTTAGTTTCCCTTATGAGTTCTTTTTCCATTTCATCCTGGCTTTTTCCGAGCTCTGCCAACGTAGCAAGACCTTCGGCATGCGCCGAAGGCCTTGCCGGGTAAGAGACACAGAACGTTAAGCAAATTATGGAGATGTTTATGATAGCTTTTTTGTAAACAGTCATTTCTGCCTCTTTTTCTAATTATATCCCTAACCGCATAGAGCCGCAAGGGTTATTTTGATACCGAGGGCATTATTTGTATAGCTTCGTTATATTTTATATTTGATTATTGTGATTTTCTGCTCATAATGTGTGCAATTCGGATTACGGAGATCCCGTTCGCTGTAATCTGCTTTGCATTTTTTGGCGATAGCCATAAACGCAGTTAATCTCTGTAATCCCGAAAAAGATAGGCGTTATATTTTTATGGACAAAAAATAATGCGAAATGTATTATATTTATAATAAACGTCGGGAAAGCCGTATAATTTTTCAGGGTTTCGGTAACAAAATAATATGAAAAGATTCAAACGAAATAACCAAGATGCTTCCCTGCCTTAGACCGCCTTCGGCGGTCTAAGGCAGGGACTTGGTAATCGGGATTTAACTTGCTAAAAGTTGTTACCATAATTGTGAAGTAGTATAACGCTGTTTAGTAACATGGATACAATTATAGATTTTTCAGATGACTATATGAGCTATATGGCAAGGCACTATCCGGTAATGTGCCTTAGCGACGAGTTTTATTTTATGCCACGCTCTCGGGCTGCTTCCGGTTTCCTGGCTCTTGTGGATAGTCTCGATTCCGAAAAGATAAAAGATACCGAAGCATATGTGAAAAATCTCAAGGAGAATCTCGATAGACTCGCATATGATGCCCTTGATATCGAATCGCAGATAGACATAACCGTCCTCGAGCAAAGCATGTCCGCGTTCCTTACCGAATTTGAAGCTGTTAAGATATGGCAAAAAGACCCGGCGGTATATTTGAAAATATCGCTTTTAGGAATAGACCACATTATAAGTCGATTTCTTGCGCTTGGAAACGGATTTGAGAATAGCCTGCTTGCGAGACTATCGCAGATTCCTCGCCTCTTGAACGAGGGTGTAAGGAATTTGAAAAATGTACCCGCTACCTATCTGAAAGCCGCTATTAAAATGGCCGACCGCTCCGCGGCATACCTCCGTAACCTCCGTTTTTCTGATTACTGTGCCGGCAAAGCCTTTTTGAAAGAGGCGGAGTTATTGTCAAAAAAAGCGCATGAATCAATACGTCTTTTTAAGCGATTTTTAAATCAGATCACGCCTCGCGGAAAATATGTGAAAGACAGGACTATTCTGGAGAGAATACTGAAGGAATCGCTTTTTTGCAAAATGAGTCCCGAAGAAATTTATGATATAGCTGTTACGGAATACGAGAATACCCTCCGCGAGATGGCGGCGGTAGCTTCCTCCTGTCCGGGTAATATACCATGGAAAAAAATTTTGTTTTCATATAGCATACACGCCGGCAACGAAAAGCAGCTTCTGCGCCTGTATTCGTCACAAATAGAAAAAATAAGGTGTTTCCTGGAAGAAAAAGATATAATCACCCTACCCCCTCTTCACAAGGTTACTGTAAGCAGCACCCCGGAGTTTATG
>JAFGLX010000066.1 GCA_016927795.1 Candidatus Omnitrophota bacterium | reverse complement strand
CGGTAGCGGCCCCGCTTACTTTTTCTATATGGCGGAGGCGCTTAGGGACGCCGCCGTTAAACTCGGCATAAAAAATGAGCACGCCCTTAAGCTTGCCGTTGAGACGCTTGTCGGAAGCGGGGCATTGCTGGAAACCCTGGGGGCCCAGCCTAATGTACTGCGGCAGCGGATAACCTCAAAGAAAGGGACAACAGAGGCGGCATTGCGCGTTCTGGATTCCAAGCGTTTCTCACACATTTTTGCAAAAGCTGTAGAGGCCGCGGCGAGGCAGGCCAAGGACCTTTCGAAAGGAGCCTGATTAGATATGTTTGTCATAGGACAATTGCTGGCGAGCCTGGCGTATCTTTTTAACATGATTTTCAACGTGATATATTTTCTCCTGGTCATACGCATTATTTTATCATGGTTTAGCATTAACCCCTACAGCGAGATTACACAGATTCTTTTTAGAATAACCGAGCCTATTCTTGCGCCTTTCCGAAAACTGCCCCTCCAGGCCGGTTTTATAGACTTTTCGCCGATATTGGCTTTTATGGTACTTTGGTTCGCGCGTAGCTTCATAGTAGGTATACTCAGCCATTACGCGATGGTTTTTATGAGGTGACCGCTTCCTCCCGGCCGGCAGAAACGGTAAACATCAAAAATGAAACTGAATATTCGCGTACAACCGCGCTCGTCTAAAGAGGGGATAATACAACTTAGCGGAAATTCTTACAAGGTTCACATGCGCGAGCCGGCCCTGGAGGGCAAAGCCAATAAGAAGCTTGTTGAAATACTGGCCGAATACTTCGGCACAAAAAAGCGGGACATTGAAATTTTAAGCGGACACAAGTCGCGGAATAAGGTTGTAAACATAGTCGTATAAAATGCGCGGGTTTCATCCGCGCTGCGGAAAACCGGCGGAAGCGTACGGAGGTAAATATGATAGGCGTTATGGGTGGAAGCGGGTTGTACCACATAGATGGAATGGATATAAAGCAAAGGAAGCGTATCACTACGCCTTTCGGTAATCCGTCCGGTGAGTTTATTATAGGTAAGCTCGAAGGCAGCGATATCGCGTTCCTGCCGCGTCACGACAGGGGGCACGTTATAAGTCCTACCAAAATAAATTACCGCGCTAATATTTACGGAATGAAGCAGCTGGGCGTGGATCGCATTATCTCAATTACCGCGTGCGGCTCCCTTAAAGAGGAGCTTAAGCCCATGGATTTTGTTATACCTCTTCAGTTCGTTGACAGGACAAACCAGGCCAGGCAGTATACTTTTTTTGATGACGGCATAGTCGCTCATATAAGTTTCGCCCATCCCATATGCGAGGACTTTGCCGATATTGTTTATGAGGCGGCGGCGGGAGAAGGGCTAAATGTCCATCTCGGGGGCACCTATATAAATATGGAAGGGCCACAATTCTCTACACTCGCAGAGTCAAACCTTTACAGGAGTTGGGGTATGGACATAATCGGCATGACAAACATGACCGAGGCGCGTCTGGCGCGTGAGGCGGAGATTTGCTATGTTTCTCTCGCCTCGGTAACCGATTATGATTGCTGGCGGGAAACAAGCGAGAGTGTAAACGTGGACATGATTGTCGCGAATCTTACCAAGAACGTGGAAAACGCCAAAAAAATATTGAAAAAAGTTATAACGTTGATAAGCGGCGAGAGGACGTGCGCATGCAAGGACGCTTTAAAATACGCTATTTTAACCGACCCCAGGTTCATTTCGGAAAAGACAAAAGATAGATTAAGCCTTATTATCGGTAAGTATGTAAAGTAATGACACGGATTTGTAACGGATTAAACAATATATAAAATAACCAATGACCAAATCTCAATGACGCGACAAATTCCAATCTAGTCATTTGTTCATTGGGATTTCATCCGTCATTCGGATTTAGGCATTGGGATTTTAAAAGTCTCCGTGCCGATTAATATTTAAATAATAACAATGAGCATTTTAGTCGTAGGTTCCGTGGCGCTCGATACCATAAAGACGCCTTTCGGCAGGGAAAAGGACGTATTAGGAGGCTCGGCCACTTATTTTTCGATAAGCGCCGGACTATTCGGTTGCGTGAGACTGGTGGCCGTAGTCGGGAATGATTTCCCCAAGAGGTACGTATCATTTCTAAAGAAAAAAGGCATAGACGTAAGAGGCCTCGCTGTAAAAACCGGCAAAACCTTCCGCTGGGAAGGGGAATACGGCTGGGATTTCGCCGACCCAAGAACCATATCGACCAGGCTTAATGTCTTTTCTGATTTTGACCCGGTTATTCCCGAAGAATACAAAAAAAGCGAATATGTGTTTTTAGCCAATATTGACCCTGAGCTGCAGATGAAGGTTCTCGGCCAGATGACAAGGCCGAAGTTTGTGGCGTGCGATACCATGAATTACTGGATTGAGAACAAAAGGAAACACTTAACGCGGCTGCTCGGAAAAATAGACCTCTTTTTTCTTAATGAATCGGAGGCAAAAGAGCTTACCGGCTGTTCAAGCATCATAAGAGCGGCCAGGGGCATACTGAAAATGGGTCCGAAACGCATTATCATAAAAAAAGGCGAGCATGGCAGCCTTCTTTTTTCCGAAAATTCCGTGTTTAGCACTCCCGCATTTCTCCTGGAATCGATTTGTGACCCCACCGGCGCCGGCGACACTTTTGCAGGGGGCGTTATGGGATATTTATCCACGCAGAAAACCGTAAACGACAAAAGCATCAAAAGGGCAATCGCTTACGGAGGCGTCATGGCGACCTTTGCGGTTGAGGATTTCAGTCTCATGCGGCTTGCCTCTGTTAAAAAAACGGATATCAAAAAAAGATTCGAAAATTTCAGGCGCCTTACAAGTTTTTAAAATGGATTATAAAAATACACTGAATTTGCCCAAAACGACCTTTTCCATGAAGGCGAATTTGCCCCAAAAAGAGCCTTTGATGTTAAAATCATGGAAAGAGGAAGACGTGTACGCCCGGATACGGCGCGAGCGAAAGGGCAAAAATAAATTTATTCTCCACGACGGTCCGCCTTACGCAAACGGCCACATACATATGGGCCACGTCCTGAATAAGATTTTAAAAGATATAGTGGTAAAATTTTACACCATGAAGGGTTTTGATGCGCCTTTCGTGCCGGGGTGGGACTGCCACGGGCTGCCGGTCGAGCATCAGCTCCTGAAAGAGATGGGCCTTTCAAAACACCAGATCGACCAGGTTAAATTCAGGAGAAAAGCGCGGGATTACGCGTTAAAATTCGTAAAAATACAAAGGGAGGAATTCGAGAGGCTGGGAATATTCGGAGAATGGAATAATCCATATCTGACCCTGGAGCCCGCCTACGAGGCCGCTATCGTGCGGTCATTCGGACACCTTGTAAAGAACGGCTACATATATAAAGATCTTAAGCCCGTAAACTGGTGCACAACCTGCGAGACAGCGCTTGCCGAGGCGGAGGTTGAATACGAAGACCATGTGTCACCGTCGATTTACGTAAAGTTCAAGTTAAAAACGCCGACCACCGCATTACAAGAGACCCGGAGCGAAAAAGAGGGAGGGGAAACGTATTTTATTATCTGGACCACTACGCCGTGGACTCTTCTCGGAAACGTAGCGATAGCCGTTCACCCCGACATGGATTATGCGCTTTTAGAAGCGGGGGGGGAAAAGTGGGTAATGCTGGAATCGCTCGCAGGCGGCATCATGAATAAATTTAAGAAGCCGTTTGGTGTAATAAGAAAGATGAAAGGCAGGGAGCTTGAAGGGGCTATGTGCGAGCACCCGTTCATCAAACGCGATTCGCGCGTTGTTTCGGCAAGTTATGTCTCGTCGGAGGACGGGACGGGTTGCGTTCATACCGCGCCCGGGCATGGCCACGAAGATTATATAACAGGAAAAAAATACGCCCTTCCCATAATCATGCCGGTTACCCCAAAAGGAGTTTTTGACGATAGCTGTGGAGAGTTTACCGGCCTTAGCATACACAATGCAAATGCGGCCATATCGGAGCGACTTAAGAAAAACGGCGCATTGCTCGCCGAGGATAAAATTACCCATTCGTATCCACATTGCTGGAGATGTAAAAAACCCATAATTTTCCGCGCGACGGAACAGTATTTCGCCGGCATAGACCACAGGAACCTGCGTGCGCGCATGCTCGAGGCAATAAAAAACGAGGTGAAATGGTATCCGGCGCAGGGCGAGTCCAGAATCTCGGCCATGGTGAAAAACAGGCCTGACTGGTGCCTTTCGCGCCAGAGGCACTGGGGCGTGCCCATAACGGCGTTTAAGTGTAACCGTTGCGCAAGCGTTCTACTTGATCACGATGTGATCGAGCATGTTGCCGGCATAATAGCGAAAAACGGCTCGGACGCATGGTTTATTAAAAGCGAGAAAGAGCTTTTACCCGAAGGCGCCCGTTGCAAAAAATGCCAATCATCAGATTTTTCCAAAGAAACCGATATAGTGGACGTGTGGTTTGAATCAGGGGTGAGCCACCAGCCGGTCCTCAGGGAGAAAAAAGAACTCTCCTTTCCGTGCGACCTTTATCTGGAAGGTTCCGACCAGCACAGGGGCTGGTTTCAGTCTTCACTCATAACCTCATGCGCCATCGAGAACAGTGCGCCCTACAAAAGCGTCATGACGCACGGTTTCGTCGTTGACGGCGAAGGCAGAAAAATGTCAAAGTCGCTCGGCAATGTTATCTCGCCCGAGGACATAATGAAAAAATACGGAGCGGACATTCTACGAATATGGGTGGCTTCCAGCAATTATCATGATGATGTGAGACTGTCCGGCGAGATACTGGAGAGACTCGCCGACGCCTACAGAAAAATAAGAAATACGTTCCGGTACCTTCTCGGGAATCTCTATGACTTTGATTACGCAAAAAGCAAGGTAATGCCGGAGGCGATGCTCGAGGTGGACCGCTGGATGCTCAGCCGCACCGCGGGAATAATAGCGGAAGCCGAGAAAGAATATACAGGATACGCGTTCCATAAAATATTCCGTTCGGTCTATAATTTTTGCGTTTACGAAATTTCGAGTTTCTATCTTGACATTTTGAAGGACAGACTATATACTTTCGGCAAAGATTCCATTGAAAGAAGGTCGTGTCAGACCGTATTGTACGAAATACTTACAGTTCTTTTAAAAGTGCTCGCTCCGATTATGACGTTTACGACCGAAGAAGCCTGGAAGCTTCTTCACCCCGAGTCGCCTTCCATACACGCCAGCCTGTGGGACTGGCATGACGAGATCCTGAAGGGCTGGAAGAGGGCTGACCTTGACCGGAAGTGGCAACGCATCCTTGAGATACGCGGTGAGGTGCTTAAGGCGATAGAGCTAAAAAGAACTTCCGGGGAAATCGGGAGTTCCCTGGAGGCCAAAGTCGTATTGTATAGTGAAAAAAGCGAGTTGCGGGCGTTTTTGCGCGAAGCGGCAAAAGACCTGCCCGCGCTTTTTATAACTTCGCAGGTTGAGATTTCGGGCCTCGATACAGACGATTCGGAAAAATGCGAAAATATGCCGCTTTCCATAGCGGTTCGCAGAGCTGACGGTTCAAAATGCATGCGATGCTGGAACTACAGTGATACGGTCGGCAGCGATAAGAAGTTCAACGATTTGTGCCGCAGGTGTATAAACGCTATCGAAAGAGGAGGAAAATGAGAATGCCTAAAAAAGCTAAATTCAGCAAAAAGGACCTGAAAATTTATAAAAATCTGTTGCTAAAGAAAAAGTTAAGCATATTAGACGGCCTTGATAATATAACAAAAGAGGCCTTAAAAAAATCCCAGCGTGAAGCCTCGGGAGACCTTTCGGGTTATACCTATCATATGGCTGATATGGCAAGCGATGTGTATGACCGTGACCTTCTTCTGCAGCTGGCATCGGGCGAGAGAGAGATTCTGTTTGCGGTAGATGAAGCCATAAAGCGCATTGAGGAGGGCGAATACGGTTACTGCTTAAATTGCAAGAAAAAGATTGCTAACGCGCGCCTTAAGGCCATACCCCACACGCCCTATTGCCGCGATTGCCAGGAGAAGGCCGAAAAGAAAACAACCTGATGCCCTTGGCGCGGGTCATTCGGCATCTCACGTTAATTTCTGCCTTCCTTTTTTAAGCGCCTTACAGATGATAAGCGGAAATAATCGTAAAAACGAAATAAAGAATTCGGGGCGCACAAGCGTTCTCTTCCGGCAAATCGAAACACTGCTTATCTTGCTTGTGGCCTTTTCTGTTGCCGCGATCGACCAACTTTCAAAAATCATGGCTTCACAGAGGCTCGTGCAAGGTGAATCCGTAGCGGTAATAAAAGGATTCTTTTATCTTACACTTGTGTATAACAGCGGAGCTGCATTCGGTATCTTTAAAAGTCAAACCTTCTTTTTCACCACAGTTTCCATAATCGCGGTCGTTTCCATAGGGATATATCTTTTGAAGCGAAATAGTTATTTTTTAACGGCAGACATCGGCTTTGCTCTGGTCTTGGGGGGCGCGATAGGCAACCTTTTCGACCGACTGCGCCTTGGATGCGTCGTGGATTTTCTGGATTTCAGGATATGGCCGGTATTCAACATAGCCGATTCAGCGATAACAATAGGTGTCCTTTTTGTGCTTTTCAGCGTGGCAAGAGCGGAAAAATGGAAGAGTTAAACCTTGAGGTGGATGAAAAAAGCACGGGCGAGAGGCTGGACAGGTATCTCGTGCGCGCTCTGGAGAACAGGTTTTCGCGTTCTTTTATCGCAAGACTGATAGACGGGAAAAATGTTCTGGTAGACGGACGTCAAAGAAAGGCGCATTATAGGGTTATGCCGGGAGAAAGCATAACCCTCTCAATCCCCGAGCCAGAATCAATCAAGCTTAAGCCCGAGAACATCCCGCTCGATATTGTATATGAGGACAAAGACCTGATAGTCATTAATAAACCGGCGGGCATTTCAGTGCATCCTGCGGGGCACAATGTTTGCGGGACGCTTGTCAACGCGCTTCTCTATCATTGCGGCGACCTTGCCGGCATAGGAGGGGCTTTGAGGCCCGGCATAGTGCACAGGCTGGATAAAGAAACTTCGGGCCTGCTTGTGGCGGCCAAAAATGACGCTACCCACCGCAATCTTTCAGGTCAGTTCAAAAACCGTACCGTAAAGCGAAAATACGTTGCGCTTGTCAGGGGCATAGTACAGCTGGACAACGGACGCATAGAATTACCGATCGCAAGGAGGCCCAAGGACATCACGCGCATGGGCGTATCTTTCGCGGACAAAAGAAAGAAAAACGCTGTTACCAATTACAGTGTTATAAAACGGTTTAAAGATTTTACGATGCTCGAGCTTTCGTTGGAAACCGGGAGGACGCATCAGATAAGGGTTCACCTTTCACACATAGGCCATCCGGTAATAGGGGACAAGATGTATGGTTCGCAAAAAGGGCTTGACCGTAATGCGTTGCACGCTGTGACGCTCGGTTTTTTTCACCCCACCACAAAAAAGTTTATGGAGTTTACGAGCGAACTGCCCGGCGAGATACAGGACTTGATTAAGCGCGGGAAACTATGATACAATCAATAGACAACTCAAAACTCAAAATGCAAAGTGCAAAAGTGAGGTATTCTGCGGATCTGTATTTAGAGCTGCCGAAGGCGACACATAAATTTTTAGCTTTGCACTTTGAGTTTTGAGTTAACTTATACAGAAACTAAAAACTCAAAATTAGAAACGAAAAACTGTGGTATCCTTCCGATCCTATATTATAGGGCCACTGAAAGCGACACAATAGTTCTGACTTTCGCACTTTGGATTTTAAGTTTGTTTTACAGAATCGCTATAGGCGATACATAAGTTTTGCGTTTTACAGTTTGAATTTTACATTTGCCGGAAAGATATGGATAAAATAGTTAAACCTATAGACAGGCTGCGGGGTGAGATAGACCTGCCAGGCGATAAGTCTATTTCACACAGGGTAGCGCTGTTTGGCGGCATATCGCTCGGTGCTACAAAAGGAAAAAATTTTTTAAAAGCCGACGATTGCCTGCGCACATTGAGCGCTTTTAAAGAGATGGGTGTCGATGCCGCATTTGACGGGAAAAACGTCACCATAGAAGGGCGCGGGCTAAAAGGGTTAAAAAAACCCGGAAAAGAATTATATCTTGGGAATTCCGGGACGACAATGAGAATACTGCCGGGCATCCTCGCCGGACAGGATTTTGAAGCAACGCTCACGGGAGACGATTCTCTCACAAAGCGGCCGATGGGGCGCATTATAGAACCGCTTCGCAAAATGGGTGTTGATATCAAATCAAAAGGAAATGACGGTTTTCCGCCGCTTGTAATACGGGGCGGCAGGGTAACGGCGTTGGAATACGAGACAAAAGTCGCAAGCGCGCAGGTGAAATCATGTATTTTGCTGGCAGGGCTTTATGCGGACGGAAAGACCATGGTAACCGAACCTTTTCTTTCGCGTGACCACACAGAGCGCATGCTGGATCTTTTTGGTGCCAAGATTTTCAGAAAGGGACTCTCCGTTTCACTTGGAGGCTCCCCCAGCCTTAAAGGACAGGAATTTTTTGTTCCCGGAGACATATCGAGCGCCGCATTTTTTATAGGCGGCGCAGCAATACTGGAAGGCTCCGACGTGCTTGTAAGGGATGCAGGCCTGAATCCGACACGGATAGGTTTTATAAACGTTCTCCGTCGGATGGGCGCGGATATAACCGTGACTGTAAAAAACGAGACCGTTGAGCCGTACGGAGATATACGCGTACGTTTCGCCCCCCTTAAGGCCGTCGTTATAGAGAAAGGCGAGATTCCGCTTCTCATAGATGAAATACCGATTCTGGCGGTTATCGCCTCGCGGGCGCGGGGAAAAACAGTGATAAAAGGCGCCGGCGAACTCAGGGTCAAGGAAACCGACCGTATTTTTTCCATGACCGAGAATCTAAGGCTTATGGGTTCGAAAATAAGCTCCGAAAAAGAAAATCTGATAATAACCGGCGGCCGGGGTAGATTTGAAAAGGCCGCGTTAAAAAGTTTTGGCGACCACCGGACGGCAATGAGTATGGCGATAGCGTGCCTCTTCGCAAAGGCAGCGTGCAAAATAGAAGATACGGATTGTATAACGACGTCCTTCCCGGCGTTTTTTGAGGTATTGGATTACCTTGGTTAGCTAAAAAATAATTTGACAAATGCGCAGCGCTCTGATAATATTGTAAAATAATTAGGATAACGTAATATGAATCTTACTACATTCCAAGAGCTGGTATCCAAGGGCCTCAATATCCTTTTGGGGCTTTTTTCAAATGATATGGGAATAGACCTCGGAACCGCAAGTACCCTCGTTTATATAAAAAATCAGGGAATAGTTTTATGTGAACCATCCGTTGTAGCCGTGCAGGCTGGAACGTCAAACGTTCTGGCAGTCGGGGAAGAGGCGAAAAGAATGTTGGGAAGAACGCCCGGCAACATTGTCGCGATAAGGCCGATGCGTAACGGCGTAATAGCCGATTTTGAGATAACGGAGTCCATGTTAAGATATTTTATAAAGAAGGTTCACAATTCAAGGCGGCTTGTGCGGCCGAGGATGGTCATAGCCATACCTTCCGGTATCACAGAGGTTGAGAAAAGAGCGGTTAAAGATTCGGCGCTTCATGCCGGCGCGCGGGAAGTCTACATGATAGAGGAACCCGTAGCGGCCGCGATAGGCGTAGGGCTGCCGATTCAGGAGCCGTCCGGCAACATGATTATCGACATAGGCGGAGGTACGACCGAGATGGCGGTCATATCCCTGGCCGGCATTGTTTTCGCGAAATCCATAAGAATAGCCGGGGACGAAATGGACGAGTCCATAATAAACTACCTGAAAAAAACCTATAATCTCATGGTCGGGGAACGCACGGCCGAAGAGATAAAGATCAAGATAGGTTCGGCTTATCCTTTGGATGAAGAGATGAGCCTGGAGGTAAAAGGAAGGGACCTGGTCGCAGGGCTGCCAAAGTCAGTTACCATAAATTCCGAGGAAGTGCGGGAAGCGCTGCAGGAGCCTTTGCGCGCCATATTAGAGATCACCAAGATATCCCTCGAGAGGACTCCTCCGGAACTGGCTTCCGATCTCATAGAGCATGGCATAGTCATGGCCGGGGGAGGGTCGCTTTTGAGGGGTATGGATAAGATGATCTCCGAAGAGACCGGGTTGCCGGTCCATGTGGCGGATGACCCCCTGACTGCCGTAGCCGTCG
>JAFGLX010000065.1 GCA_016927795.1 Candidatus Omnitrophota bacterium | reverse complement strand
GATGAAATCCACAGGTTTAACAAGGCCCAACAGGACGTTCTTATGCCCGATGTGGAAAAAGGAAACCCTATTCTTATAGGGACGACAACGCACAACCCGTTTTTTTCCATAAATTCAGCCCTTCTTTCCAGGTCACAGATTTTCGAATTTAAGCCGCTCAAGGAAGGTGAGATAACGGAAATTCTAAAAAGAGCTTTGCATGACCGCGAAAGAGGGTTTGGGGCGCTTAATGTGGCCATAGATAAAGAGGCGCTGGAATTTTTGGCAAAGACTTCCGACGGGGACGCAAGACGCGCTTTAAACGCACTGGAAATCGGAATACTTACTACCAAGCGCAATAAGAGCAAAACTGTGGAGTTCACGCTTAAAATTGCCGAAGAATCCATTCAGCGGAAAGCGATAATTTACGATAAAGACGAAGACGCGCACTATGATACCGCGAGCGCCTTTATAAAGAGCATGCGCGGTTCGGATCCGGATGCGGCACTTTACTGGCTGGCAAAGATGCTTGTAGCTGGGGAAGACCCGCGTTTTATAGCGCGCAGAATTGTGATTTGCGCGGCCGAGGATGTAGGTAATGCCGATCCCCAGGCCATAGTGGTGGCCAATGCGGCCCTCCAAATTTCGGAATTTGTCGGAATGCCCGAAGCGCGTATACCCCTTGCCCAGGCAGCGGTTTATATAGCGTGTGCGCAGAAATCGAACGCTGCGTATCTCGGCATATCAAGCGCCATGGATGACGTTGAAAAGGAGAGGACGCAGGAGGTTCCCGATCACCTGAAAGACGCGTCATATTTCGGCGCGGAAAAACTGAACCACGGAGTCGATTACAAATATGCGCATAAATTTGCAGACCACTATGTTAAACAGGATTATATGGAGAGGAAAAAGCGGTATTATATACCGCAGGCTATGGGTTACGAGAAAAAAATAAAGGAATGGCTTGACCACCTTGACAGAACAACGCATTAGATAATATAATAGAAAGGCCATCCACAGATAATTTCACTAAACCGTGACGGTTGAAAAGGATGCAAGCATGGCAAAGACAATAAAAGAAATAAACGAGAAGATTAGAAAAGGGAAAGCCGTAGTCGTTACCGCTGAGGAAATTATAGATATTGCAAAGAAAAACGGCCTGGAGAAAACGGCTAATAAAGTAGATGTCGTAACTACCGGGACATTCGGCCCCATGTGTTCAAGCGGTGCCTATTTTAACATAGGGCATGCGAAACCAAAGATAAAAATAGGCGGAGGTAAAGCGACGTTAAATAACGTCGTTGCCTATGCCGGATTTGCGGCGGCAGATATTTATATCGGGGCAAGCGCGTTAAGTGAGGATGACCCGCGAAACAAGGTTTTTCCGGGTAAGTTCGAATACGGCGGCGCGCATGTCATAGAAGACCTGGTTTCCGGTAAAGACATAGCTCTTGTTGCAAGCGCCTATGGCACAGACTGTTATCCCCGGAAAAAGCTACGGACGCTTATTAACATAAAAGATTTAAACGAGGCGGTTCTTTTCAACCCCCGAAACTGTTATCAGAATTACAACGTCGCCGTAAACCTGAGCAAAAACAAAACCATATATACTTATATGGGCATCCTAAAGCCGGATTTGGGTAATGCCAATTACTGTTCCGCTGGGCAGTTATCCCCGCTTTTAAACGACCCTTTTTATAAAACAATAGGTGTAGGCACCAGGATATTTTTGGGCGGGGGTACCGGCTATGTTGCTTGGCACGGGACGCAACATAACCCCACGGTTAAACGGACTCCGTCCGGTGTACCATCGTCTCCGGCCGGCACTCTTGCTGTAATAGGTGATTTGAAAAACATGAAACCAGAGTGGTTGCGCGGGATTTCATGCGAGGGGTACGGCGCGACCTTAACAGTAGGGATAGGCGTGCCGATACCGGTATTGGACGAGGAAATACTGAAATATACATTGGTAACCGACGAAGAGATATATACTAAAATAGTGGACTATTCCCACGACTATCCACATGGAGAATCGCGCTCTTTGGGCGAGGTAAATTATAAACAGTTACGGTCCGGCTCTATCAAAGTGCACGGAAAGGATGTGCCGACAGCTTCGCTTTCCAGTTATGCAAAGGCAAGAGAAATAGCCGAAACGCTCAAGGAATGGATAGAAAAGAGAAAATTCCTGCTGACAGAACAGGTCAGCCCTCTGCCGCAGGCGGAATCAGGCGCAACTTTCAAACCGCTTAAAGAACGCCCTGTCGCGGAATAGCGATAATTATGCATAACGGAACAGACAGCATATCTTTACTGATGGCTTTTACGGCCGGGATACTGGCTTTTCTATCCCCGTGCGTCCTGCCTATCGTGCCGGCCTATATATCCTATTTAACAGGCGTCTCTTTTCGGGAAATATCAAGCGATATTACGAATGCAAGAAGAAGGAAAATCAGGATTGCGACGGTAGCGCATTCCGTGTGTTTTATACTGGGTTTTACCGTTACTTTTGTTCTTTTAGGTGCGACCGTTACCGTTATGGGAAAAGCGTTGCTTAACCATCAGGCGATCTTGCGGAAAATAGGGGGCGTGGCGATAATAGTTTTCGCCATGATTATATCGGGAATCATAAAAATACCTTTTCTTACGAAAGAGATAAAATTTTCTTACAGAAAAAAAAGCATTTCTTTGTTAGGATCGTTTTTGGTAGGAGCGACTTTTGCGATAGCGTGGACGCCTTGCGTGGGGCCGATACTTGGTTCAATCCTCATTTATGCGTCAAGCGAGGCTGACATGAGAGCCGGCATTAAACTCCTTACGTTTTTTTCCCTTGGTTTAGGCACGCCGTTTTTTTTGTCGGCCTTTATAGTAAACTCGGTTTTATCGTATATAAATAAGATAGCAAGATATTTAGGGTGGATAAAGGCGCTATCAGGGATAATTCTAGCGACATTCGGCATACGCATGTTAATATGGAGGTAAGCCATGAAAAAGATCTCGCTTTTTATTTTAGCACTGTTTCTCATAAATAGCGCGGTAGGGTGTGCGGATGCACAGAACAAAAAATCCGAATATGAAAAAGCCCCGGACTTTACGCTTACCGATATAGAGGGCGACACATTCAGGCTGTCGGATTATTCCGGCAAGGTCATACTGCTTAATTTTTTTGGTACGTGGTGCCCGCCATGCCGCGCTGAAATGCCCGATTTTAATGAAATCGCGAAGAAATATAAAGATAACGTTGTGGTAGTCGCAATCGCCTTAAGCGATAATATGCCATCGGTTAAGAAATTCGCGGAACAGGGTAAACTTGTATTCAGGATATCGCTGGATGACGGTTCGGTAAACGAACTGTACGGCCCTATCAGAGCCATACCCGTAACAGTCATAATAGACAGGGCATTTAATGTAAAAAAACGATATATAGGATCAAGAAGCAAAGAGGTATTCGAGGGGGATATCGAAGAATTATTGCGATAAAGACTGGAAAAAACGCATATTTTGGTGTATAATAAGCGTGCGTAAGACAAAAGAGGAAATTAGAAAGGAGACATTAACAGAATTAAACAACCAGCAGAGGGAAGAGATTTTTAAAAAAAGCAAAATAATAAAAGAAAAGCTTTTTTCTCTGCCTGAGTTTAAGAATGCACAATATGTTATGTTATACGCCTCGCTGGACAAAGAGGTAAATACAGATGATATTATCGATGAGGCGTTAGAAGCGGGGAAAAAGGTAATTTTACCGCGCCGTACGAGTCTTGAAACTATCGTTCCGAAAGAAATAAGCGATAGAAAAAGCGATTTAGAAAAGAACACCTATGGTATACGCGAACCTAAAAGACATCTAAAAGATATTCCACCAGAAAGGATAGATTTAATTGTTGTTCCGGGAGTTGCCTTTGATGAAAAGAAAAGACGTATCGGCAGAGGAAAAGGCTGTTACGATAGATTTCTTAGAGAGCTCCCACCCGGAAAAACTATCATAGGTTTGGCTTTTAACTTCCAGGTATTAAAAAGCATTCCAGAAGACTCGCACGACATTCCCGTCTCAAAAATCATAACAGATTAAAACTTAAAAAATATTACGACCTATTGCCTGCGGCGACAGGGTTACATGGGTTTTAGGATATTGCATACCTGTGCGTACGCGATAAATACATACGGTTCAGGGGTGCCACAGAACACGCAAGGAGGTATTAGATATGGAGATAGGAAGCATGATTTACATTGGCTTCGGCATTCTGGGGGCCATATTCTTTTTCTTTGTAGGCTACATTCTGCGGAAATACACGGCTCGCATGAAAATAAAGCATGCCGAAGAGAGATCAAAAATAATAGTAGAAGATGCGAAAAAGGAAGCGGAAGCCAGAAGAAGAGAAGCCCAGCTTGAAGCCAAGGACCTTCTTTTAAAGATGAGGGCCGAATTTGAGAAAGAATCCAAAGAGCGCCGCAGGGAACTCGGGCAACTTGAGAGGCGTCTTGTCCAGAGAGAGGAGAACCTTGACAGGAGAATAGATATACTAGAAAAGAAGGAAAAGGAAGCTGAAGTTAGGCTGCATGAGTTAAACGCCAGAAAGAAAGACATAGACGAAAAGAACGAAAAGCTGGCAACGCTTGTGCAGGAGGAGAAAGAGAGGCTTCAAAAAATTTCCGGAATGACGGTTGATGAGGCTAAAAGAATACTTCTGAAAAGGCTTGAGAACGACGTTAAACAGGAATCGGCTTATATGATAAAACGGCTTGAAGAGGAGGCAAAAGAAAAGGCGGACAAGGAGGCGCGCAAGATAATAGGTCTTGCCATTCAAAAATGCGCAGCCGACCATACAGTTGAAACCACAATAAGCGTTGTGAACCTGCCAAACGACGATATGAAAGGAAGAATAATAGGAAGGGAAGGCAGAAATATAAGAGCTCTTGAGATGGCTACGGGCATAGACGTTATAATAGATGATACGCCGGAGGCGGTAATTCTTTCAGGGTTTGATATGGTAAGAAGGGAAATCGCAAGGATTGCCCTGGAGCGCCTTCTGGAAGACGGCAGGATACACCCCGCCAGAATCGAGGAGGTAGTAGAGAAGGTAAAAAAAGAGATGGAGGCAACAATAAGAGAGGAAGGCGAGAAGGCCATATTTGACGTAGGCCTCCATGGCATACATCCCGAATTAATCAAGCTTTTGGGGCGCTTGAGATACAGGACAAGCTACGGCCAGAACGTGCTGCAGCATTCAAAAGAGGTCGCTTACATTATGGGCGGCATGGCCGGAGAGCTTAAACTGGATTTTAATCTTGCAAAACGTATAGGTTTATTGCATGATATTGGAAAGGCCTTAAGCCACGAGGTCGAAGGCACTCACGCGAAAATCGGCTCCGATATGGCCAGAAAGTATAATGAACCCGAGATTGTTGCCCATGCCATCGAGGCCCACCACCAGGATATCGAGGCCAAGACGCTTCTGGCGGTGCTTGTACAGGCTGCGGATTCTATAAGCGCAACAAGGCCCGGCGCCAGAAGAGAAACATTAGAAACGTATATAAAACGACTTGAGAAGCTTGAGTCCATAGCGGATTCATTTAAGGGTGTCGAAAAAGCGTTCGCAATACAGGCGGGGCGTGAAATACGCATAATGGTAAAACCGGAAATGCTCGATGACGTGCAGGCAACCGTTTTGGCAAGAGACATAAAAAAGAAAATCGAAGAAGGCCTTGAGTATCCCGGCCAGATTAAAGTTACGGTAATACGCGAGACGCGCGCGATTGAATACGCGAAATAAAAAAGTTCTAAGTTATAAATTCTAGGTTTTAAGTTTTGAACTTATAACTTAGAACCTAAAACTTAAAACCAGAGATAAATAGGATGAGGCTATTATTCATCGGCGACATAGTAGGGGAACCCGGCAGAAGGGCCATAAAAGGGCTTTTACCCGGCGTGGTAAAAGAAAACGACGTAGAATGTGTTGTTGCTAACGCGGAAAACGCCGCCGGCGGAAGCGGGGTAACCCCCTCCATTGCCAAAGAGTTGCGTGATTACGGCGTAGATGTTATAACAAGCGGTGACCACATTTGGAAAAGACGTGAAATAGTAGAAACGCTTAACAAAGAGCACTATTTGCTAAGACCGCTTAATTATCCTGAGGAGGCCCCGGGGTTCGGTTCTACCGTGATCAACATGAATAAAGGGCCCAAAATAGGCATTATCAACCTTGTCGGGCGGGTTTTCATGCAGGCAGTGGAATGCCCGTTCAGGACCTCACGCGCGGAAGTTGATAAAATAAGAAAAATCACCCCCAATATTTTCATAGATATGCACGCTGAAGCAACCAGCGAGAAAATAGCGCTCGGCTGGTATCTGGACGGCCTTGTTACGGCAATTGTAGGAACCCATACGCACGTACAGACTGCGGACGAGAAAATCCTACCGGAAAAAACCGCCTATATAAGCGACATAGGAATGACAGGTCCTTTTGATTCTGTAATAGGCAGAAAAAAAGAGCAGATACTTACCAAATTTGTAACCCAAATACCTACCAGATTCGAAATGGCAGAAAATGATATATGGCTGAATGGCGTCGTCATAGATTTTGACGTGAATACCGGAAAAGCAAATTCCATAAAACGGATTCAAAAAAAATACAACCAGTAAAAAACCTTTATTTCACTGCCCCGGAAGGACGGGTAGCAACAGGTTTATTGCATGCAAACCAAAGAAAAGGAACATATCTATACCGTAAGTGAACTTACGCGCAATATCCGCGCTATTCTCGAAGGGACTTTTAGCAGCGTCTGGGTAGAGGGGGAGATTTCTAATTTCACAAAGCACCAGTCCGGCCATATGTATTTCAGCATAAAAGACAGGGATAGCGTCCTGTCATGCGTTCTTTTCAGGAGAGTAAACGCCGGTTTGAAATTCGAGATTAAAGACGGCATGAAGGTCCTTTGCTTCGGGAAAATCAGTATATACGATAAAAGAGGTCAATACCAGCTTTATGTTGAGAAAATAGAGCCGAAGGGCATAGGCGCGCTTCAGATCGCTTTCGAACAGTTAAAAGAGAAATTGAGAAAAGAAGGGCTGTTCGACGAAAGCCGTAAAAAAGGTGTGCCGTTTCTACCGCAAAAGGTAGGCGTTATAACTTCGCCTACCGGAGCCGCGATAAGAGACATACTTAACGTTGCGAGAAGAAGGTTTTCCAATATCGAAATCATATTAAATCCCGTACGAGTGCAGGGTGACACTGCAAAAGATGAGATTGCCGAGGCGCTGGATTTTTTTAACAGGTCTTTCAAAAGTTTGGACGTAATAATACTTGGAAGAGGCGGCGGTAGCCTGGAAGATCTGTGGCCGTTCAATGAAGAGACCGTGGCCAGGGCCATATGCCGTTCAAAAATTCCGGTTATAAGCGCAGTGGGCCACGAGGTCGATTGGACTATAAGCGATTTTGTGGCTGACTTCAGGGCCCCCACCCCGTCAGCGGCGGCGGAACTTGTAATACCCAAAAAGGAAGACCTGGTCTCCCTTGTAAAAGGCCTGCACGAGCGTATGAGGAGTTCCCTGCTTTCAAAGCTACAGTTTGCCGAGGAAACAGTAAAGACCCTGATGGCAAGATATGCGTTCAAGCAACCTTTCGACATGATTATTCAGCGCGAACAGGAATTAGACGATATTATTAAGGAGCTATCACTGAAAGAGGAATCCTTGGTCAGGCTTAAAGAGGAATCATTCAATATGTTGACCGCCAAACTGCATGCCCTCAGCCCTCTGGGCGTGTTAAAACGCGGTTACAGCATTACACTGCGGGAAAAAGACGGAAAACTGATAAAGGACTCCAGCGTAGTGAGAAAAAAAGATCTTATAAAAACAAAACTGGCTAAAGGCGAAGTAGTAAGCCGGGTAGAGGATGTTGTAACGGAGGACCTATGGCAGAGGTAAAATTCGAAGAAGCGATAAAAAAGCTTGAGAATCTGGTGGAAGAACTTGAGAGCGGCGACCTTTCCCTGGATGAGTCACTGGTAAAGTATGAGGAAGGGGTAAAGCTTGTAAGGCTTTGCCAGAAAAAACTCGAACAAGCCAGGAAAAAAATAGAGATTTTGGTAAAAACAGAAGACGGAAAAGTCAAAACAGAACCTTTTGATGAAGAAGATTCACAGAAAAAAAGATAGATGCTCCGATTTGCAGGCGCTGGTAAACAGGGCCTTAAAAAAACACTTGAGCGGACTTAAAGGGCCGGCCGCTCTTCTTGCGGCCATGAAATATGCGGTGTTTAGCGGAGGTAAAAGATTAAGGCCCATACTGGCAATAGAGAGCTGCAGGGCGGCAAACGGCGGTATAAATGATGCCTTACCCTTTGCGTGCGCAATAGAATTGATACACAGCTTCTCCCTCGTTCATGACGATTTGCCTGCTATGGATGACGACGATTTTAGGAGAGGAAAACCCGCCTGTCACAAAAAGTTCGGTGAGGGGATGGCAATACTTGCCGGAGACGGCCTTCTCAATTTAGCATTTGGTATAATGGCTGGCATAAGACACAAAAATAGTGCGAAAATAGCCCTTTTGTTGTCAAAAGCTACAGGCACCGAAAAAATGATAGGAGGGCAGGCTTTGGATATTGGATTGCCTGGCCGTGCCGGATATAACAGTAAACGGAAAATGAAAATAAACGCCATGAAAACAGCAGCACTTATCTCGGCATCGTGCCAGGCCGGCGTGTTAGCCGCTTCATCGGGCAGGATTAAGGAAGAAAAAATGCGTAGATTCGGTGTAAATGTTGGGCTTGCGTTCCAGATATGCGATGATATAAAAGACCAAAGGTACGGCAAGAGGATTTTAGAGAGAATGAAAGCGGAAGCAACAGTTTTTATAGCAAAGGCAAAAAAAGAACTGGAGCCTTTTGGCGAAAAAGCGGACCTTTTAAACGATATCGCAGATAATGTTATAAAAAGAACATTTTAAACGAAACTAAAAGATGGAAAAATGTAATGTTTTTAATGTTGCGTTGCACTTCTTTTTACAATGATTGCAGATTCCCTGCTTCTTTGGCTATTGCCAAAAGATGCAAAATCGATTATAGCGATTAATTACTAACCCGAAATCTCTATAATCTCTATTGCATATTTTATGAACAAGGAATCACAGTAATCATAATACAAAAAAACTGTAACCAATCGATTCAAATAGTATATAAAAAATGGAAAGAATACTTGACCGAATAAATTCCCCCAGAGACCTGAAAAATATCCCTCTCGAAAAATTACCTGTTTTAGCAGACGAGATAAGAAAAGAAATAGTGGAGACCGTTTCCAAAAACGGCGGTCATCTTGCATCAAGCCTCGGGGCGGTGGAACTGGCCATTTCTTTGCATTACTGTTTCGATATGCCGCGGGATAAGATTATATGGGACGTGGGACATCAGGCTTATGCGCATAAACTGTTGACGGGAAGAGTGAAAGCATTTAGAACGCTGAGGCAGTTGGGTGGAATAAGCGGTTTTCCTTCGAGCGACGAAAGTGAATACGATATATTTACGTGCGGACATAGCGCCACTTCCATATCACAGGCTCTCGGTCTTGCCTGTGCCAGAGACATAAAAGGTGAAAAATGCAAGACTATAGCGGTTATAGGCGATGCTTCCCTGGCTAGCGGAATGGCCCTCGAAGCGCTTAATCACGCGGGGCATCTCGGCAAGGATTTAGTGGTCGTTCTGAACGATAACGAACTTTCGATCTCAAAAAGCGTAGGAGCGCTAAGCAAATATTTAAACCGCATTATGATAAATCCTATATACAATAAGGTCAGGCGCCGGATGCAGATTCTGGTTAAACACATTCCTTTATTCGGTTTTAAAGCTTTCAGGGCGGCAAGAAAACTCGAGGAATCTTTAAAGAATTTACTGGTTCCCGGCATACTTTTCGAGGGGTTTGGTTTTCGTTATTTCGGTCCCATAGACGGGCATGACGTAAACAGCCTGATTTCTACTTTTAAGAGTATAGCGTCCTTTAAGGAACCCATAATAATACATGCCATAACAAAAAAAGGAAAAGGTTATAAATTCGCCGAAGAGAATCCTTACGCATTTCACGGCACATCGAATTTTGAAATAACCACAGGAAAGCCTGCTGAAAACCGGGAAACAGCCACTTTTACGGACGTTTTCTCGCGGAAAATCGTGGATATCGCAAGAAGGGACGAAAGAATTGTCGCTGTAACCGCCGCGATGCCGGACGGGACAGGACTTTCTAAATTCTCCTCCGAGTTCCCAAACAGATTCTATGACGTGGGGATAGCAGAAGAGCACGCCGTAAGCTTTAGCGGCGGTCTTGCCAAAAGCGGATTAAAGCCTATAATCGCTATCTACTCGACATTTTTGCAAAGGGGATACGACCAGATTATACACGACATTTCCCTGCAGAGGTTACCGGTAATTTTTTGCATCGACCGTGCGGGGCTTGTGGGCGAAGACGGCCCGACGCATCATGGCGCGTTCGACATAGCGTATTTAAGACACATCCCCAACCTCATAGTTATGGCGCCAAGAGACGGCCTCGAATTGGAAGCCATGCTTGATTTTGCGGTAACTATACAAAAGCCGGTGGCAATAAGATATCCTAAAGGCAGCGCCGCTTCGCATATTTCAGGGGCGAGTTTTCATAAAGTAGAACTGGGAAAGTCGGAAATATTGAGGGAAGGCAAGGATTTGGCGATTTTGGCGGCAGGAAACATGGTGTCCGTAGCGCTGGAAGCCGCAGGGTCTCTATCGGACGCAGGCATAGAAACGACAGTTGTCAACGCGAGATTCCTGAAACCGCTGGACAAAAAGATGATAGAGAACATAACAAGCCGCGTAAAGAGGCTTGTAACGCTGGAAGAGGGAGTAGCTACCGGCGGCTTTGGGAGCGCCGTACTGGAATTTTTGCAACTGGAGAAAATAGGCGGCATAAAAGTGGAAAGAATAGGACTGCCCGATCATTTTATAACTTACGGAAAACGCGAGGAGCTCTTTAAAGAATATCACATGACCGCCGATGAGATATGTGAGAACATAAAAAAAGAGTTTTTTGAAAAATAATGGGAAGAATAAAGATATATAGCGATAAATGCAAAGGATGCGCTCTGTGCATAACCGTCTGCCCCAATAAGCTTATAACAATGTCGAAGAAGCTAAATAAGCGGGGCGTTCATTACGCCGAATTTTCGGATAAGAAAAAATGCACAGGCTGCGCCATGTGCGCTATAATCTGCCCGGATGCGTGCATTGAGGTATATAAGTAGTTAATCAGCGAAAGAAAAATGAATAAACACAAACCGACGAACCGAATGTTGATAACGGGTAATGAGGCGTGTGGCGAGGGAGCCGTTAAGGCAGGCTGCCGTTTTTACGCAGGTTATCCTATTACTCCCCAGAATGAGCTTACCGCTTATATGTCAAAGCGAATGGATGAGGTAGGCGGTGTTTTTATACAAGCGGAAAGCGAGCTTGCCGCCATAAACATGGTATTCGGCGCGTCGGTGGCTGGGGCACGGGCTATGACAACTTCTTCCAGCCCGGGCATAAGCCTGAAACAGGAAGGGATTTCCTATCTTTCCGGGTGCGAGCTTCCCGCGGTTATCGTTAACATAATGAGGGGAGGGCCGGGCCTCGGCAACATAGCGCCGAGCCAGTCGGATTATTTCCAGGCTACCAAAGGAGGCGGCCACGGTGATTACCGCATTGTTGTGTTCGCGCCTGCGTCATGCCAGGAAATGATGGATTTTACAAGTCACGCTTTCGACATTGCGGACAGATACAGAAATCCGGTCATGATACTGGGGGACGGGATGTTGGGCCAGATGATGGAGCCGATTGCGGTAGACGGAGCCGGAGAAACGAAAGACAACGCGCGGCATACAAAAAAATGGGCCCTGACAGGATGTAAAGGCAGAAAACCGAATATTATAAGGTCACTTTTGCTTAAGGAAGGGGAGCTCGAAAAGCTTAACATAAAGTTACAGAAAAAATTCGGGGAAATGAAAAAAAACGAGGTTAAATACGAGACATATAAAACCGAAGATGCCGATGTCGTGATAGTAGCTTACGGCATCTCAAGCCGCATATCGCGCGCGGCGGCAGACAGGCTTAGAAAAGAAAAAATTAAAACCGGATTATTCCGTCCTATAAGCCTCTGGCCATTCCCGTACAGAGCGCTTAAATCGCTGGATAAAGGAAAAACAAAATTTTTGACCGTGGAGATGAGCGCCGGCCAGATGGTCGAGGACGTGAGGCTTGCGGTCCAGGATGATAAGAGGATTCAATTTTACGGCAGGCTGGGCGGCGCGGTCCCGACCGAGGAAGAAATAACGGAAAAAATCGTCAACATGGCAAAATAGATATGGAAAAAATCGTTTTTAAAAAACCGGAATCATTGCGTGAAATAACCACACATTATTGCGCCGGCTGCGGTCATGGCATTATTCACAGACTGGTTTGCGAAGTTGTGGATGAATTAGGCGTAAGGGAGAATGTTGTCGCGGTAGCTCCGGTGGGTTGCGCGGTAATCGCTTATGATTACTGGGATTTCGACGTAACGGAAGCGGCCCACGGCAGGACGCCGGCTGTCGCTACGGGCATAAAAAGGGTTTTGCCGGACAGGCTGGTATTTACCTATCAGGGGGACGGGGATTTGGCCGCCATAGGCACATCCGAAATTATACACGCCGCTAACAGGGGCGAAAATATAAGCGTAATTTTTGTAAATAACGGAGTCTACGGCATGACAGGAGGCCAGATGGCCCCTACGACCGTTCTGGGCCAAAGGACGGCTACGACAAGAAAAGGAAGAGATTCGGGAAGAGACGGCTTTCCTCTTAAGATTTCAGAGATGATAGCGGTACTCGAGGGCGCCAGATATATAGAAAGAACCTCGGTATCAAGCCCAAAAGAGATATTGAAAACAAAAAGAGCCATAAAAAGGGCCTTTGAGATTCAGATTCATAACGAAGGATTTTCCATGGTTGAGATACTGTCCATGTGCCCTACCTACTGGGGACTTGCGCCTCTTGAGGCCAGCAAGAGAATAGAGGCCCAAATGGTAAAAGCCTACCCACTCGGAATTTTAAAACAATGAAAGAAATAAACGAAGAAATAATTTGCGCCGGATTCGGAGGGCAGGGCATAATGCTTATGGGCAAGCTTATTGCCGAAACCGGCATGAGTGTGGGCTATAACGTAACATGGTTTCCTTCATACGGTGCCGAAGTAAGAGGCGGGACCGCTCATTCAATGATACACATAAGCAGCCAACCTATTGCCTCTCCGACTGTTTCTGTGCCTAGCATATGCATAGTCATGAACGGCCCGTCTCTGGCTAAATTTATGGACAGAGTGAAAGAAAACGGGCTCCTCATAATAAACACCTCAATGGTAGATAAAGTTGTAGAGAAAAAAAGCATAAAAATAGCCATGTTTCCTTTTACAGATCTTGCTTCCGAACTCGGCAACATAAAGACGGCAAACATGATTGCTGTAGGGGCGCTTATAGGGCTCAAAAAATTGTTCTCGCTGGAAAATACATTGAAACAAATGTGTAAACTGCTGCCGGATAAAGGGGACATCGTATCCGTTAATAGAGAAGCTCTGAAGTTAGGTTATAAACTTGCTACCGAAGGCTAAAGTAAACTCAAAACGCAAATATAAAAACTCAAAACTTAGGTGTTGCCTTCGGCAACTCTATAGCTTTGAATTTTGATTTTTTCCCGTATGAAGTTTCTCCTGATGAGCTTCTGCGGGATCCCGCCTTTGGCGGGAAAATTTTGCGTTAATTTATGAAAGACTTATGAAAGTTGAAAATGAGGTAAGAGTACGTTTTGCGCCCAGCCCCACAGGGTATCTTCACCTTGGCAGCGCCAGGACAGCCCTTTTTAACTGGCTTTACGCGCGCCATACAAAAGGCAAGCTTTTTTTACGCATAGAGGATACGGATAAAGAACGCTCCAAAAAAGAATTCCTGGACGAAATACTGGAAGACCTTAAATGGCTCGGTCTTGAATGGGACGAGGGGCCGTTTTTTCAGTCTCACCGGATGGAATTGTACAAAAAAGCGGCCGAAATCATACTGGAAAAAAAATTGGCCTACAAGGAAGGTAACGCTATCATATATAGAGTAAAAAAGGGCGGCACTATAAGAATAAACGACATTGTCCACAACGAAATAGAATTTAGCACCGATGAGATCAAGGATCAGGTTCTCATGAAATCAGACGGCACGCCGGCGTATAACTTCGCCTGCGTGGTTGATGACAATGAAATGGGAATTACCCATATTATACGGGGCGATGACCACATATCAAATACCCCGAAACAGATTTTATTTTATGAGGCGCTTGGATTTACACCGCCTGTTTTTGCGCACATGCCGCTTATGATGGGCAAGGACGGCTCGAAACTTTCAAAACGTCACGGAGAGGTGGCAGTATTTGAGTATAAAAAAAGCGGCTTTCTGCCGGAAGCTCTTACCAACTATCTTTTGCTTTTGGGATGGTCGCCCGGAAACAATCAGGAGCTTATAACAAGCGAAGAAGCGGT
>JAFGLX010000064.1 GCA_016927795.1 Candidatus Omnitrophota bacterium | reverse complement strand
TCCTGCCAACTTGCGGCTACAGAACTGTAGGAAGCGAGATTAACTATATAGTCGGGGTTTTCTGATTTTATAAGATTTGATATCCATGCCTTTTCCAGAACAGATTTTTTGTGAAAATTTATTTTATTTTTATGAAACCTTCGTGAAAATTCCGGTTTCGGCTCGGTTATATCAATGCCTACGATCCTGTCGCGCGGATTTTTCTTGAGAATGTACTCAATGTAGTGACCGGCAACAAATCCCGAAACACCAGTAATAATATACTTCATATTTAATATAAAACTGATAATTTTATATATTTGGTAATATTATGTCATATGAGTCGTGTTAAGTCAATTGATAATACGGCGCTATTTTTGGGAAGTGCGATCGAGTAAAGGCGGGGTTTTCTATTGCTTCTGTACTGTCACGTCTTTTTCGTCGTATATTTCTCCGAACAGCTCCTCCAGAACGTCTTCCATGGTGATTATGCCTACATTTTTGCCTTTTCCGTCCCGGACTATAAATAAATGCTGATGGTAAGACTGAAATTTCTCCAAAAGGGCGTCGGCTTTTTCGTCTTCATGCACAAATATAGGTTTTGTTATAAAATTTTTCACTTGCGCGTTATAGTTATCGTTCGCTATTTCCCTTAAAAGTACCCGCTGCTGGCATACGCCTATTATGTTTGATGCCGTATTTTCATATATTCCGATTCTGCTGTAAAGGGAATTAATTATATCTTCTTTCGACTCCAAAAGCGTCCTGTTGCCGTCAATGGCGTATATGTGGTCTATAGGCTTCATCATCTGGGTAGCCTTTAGGTCGTTCAATCTGAAAACCCTGTTTATAAGCCTTTCCTCGTCGACCTCAACCGTTCCGGCGTCCCTGCCTACCCTGACAAGCATTTTTATTTCCTCTTCCGTTATCCACGTCTTTTTTGAATCCTTGCCAAAAGGGCGCATCAATATTGCTATAGTTTTTATAAACGGCTTGAATACCCACATAAGAACTCTTAAAAGTTTTGCGCTGGCGAGTGACACCCTCGCCTTATAATGTTCGCCTATGGTCTTAGGGATCACCTCGGCGATTATTATTATAGCGAAAGTCATGACTGCCGAAAATACGCCGAGAAACTGGTTGCCGAAAGTCTTGGCGACCACCTGACCTATAAAAATCGCTCCTATAATGTTGACTGCATTATTAAGTATGACTATTGTTGCTACTGCGGAATGGATGTTTTCTTTAACGAAAAGAAGGTCGCACCCGCCCCTCCGCTTCTCCTCGGAAAAAATCCTTGCCCTTATAAGCGGCAGGCTCAAGATGGCAGCTTCCGTCATTGAGCATGCCGCCGAGGCAATAAGAACCGTTACTATCAATAGCGATAAAAACATAACCTTACATCAAAAGGGTGTTTCTTTAATGAAACACCCTTTTCCTCTTTAGTAACGCACTGCCAATGCCGGCATAGTGCGCTTCGTTTACTCTTTTTGCATGCTTTCTTTTATGCCGTCTTTATAGCCCTGGGTATAACCCTGCTTATAACCGTTGGTAAAACCTTCTTTGTAACCTGTGCCATAGGCGTTCTGGGGGTCCATAGAATCAACCCTCTGTACGGAATCTACTTTTTCCCCGCTTATGGAATCGAGAAGCGCGCCTCCTACGATATTAACGCCGGCTCCGGCAAGGGCGCCTTTCCATACGTCACCGCCTTTTCCTCCGGAAGCAAGCCCTCCTACAGCGCCGGCTCCGGCGCCCAAAAGGCCCTCTTTCAGAAGGTCGCTTGACGACTTTTTTTCCGCATAGCCAAAATTGCTTGTCATCACAAAGGCGGCTATCAATAAAATCGCTATTGTCTTACCCATATCCATCCTCCCCCTTGTTTTGTTGTGTTCCTATTAAATCGGATAATTTCAAAACTTATAGAATGCCGCTATTCTTTTACCCTGCCAAAATCATATCCGCTCTTTTCCCATGTCGCACCGCGATAAAGCTCGTAGTCCCTGGAAAGAGGCTCCTTCATCCTCTCTATACCGGCCATGCCGAGGTCCCAATCCCTCACATGGAATATGGCAAACAGGTAAGGATCATTGAATATGCGGGCCGAATAATCCCTTGGCGCCCTGCCTTTTAATATAATTCCGCCTTCATAAACTTTCATCTCTTCCATCTTAAGCGGAATATGCGCGTCTTTAAGCAGATTAAATGTGTTGAGCGTGACCGTGTTTAATTTTTCCCTTGGATAATACTCTCCGTTTAGGCTAACATCGCTAAATATTAACATGGGAAGCATGCTCTTCTTGTCTATCTCCAGAATAAAGGTGCCGTTTACGTTGACGCGCACCGGTTCCATGGGGAACTTCTGACTGTACCCCAGCCCCAGATTGGATTCGAATTTGATCTCTCCGTTATTTTTAAAGTGTAATTGCAGCCCTATGACGTCAAATAAGAATTTTTTGTTCATAAGCCACGGAAATTCGTTTGAAATGAATTTATTTATGCTGCCGTTTATTTCTTCCTGGGTATAATTAACCCTGAACCTGTCTTCGACAAGCGTAAGCCGGCCCAATGTGCGAATCGAGCGTTGATAATCTAATTTCGAGTCCTTTACCGTCTCCATAAGTTTGAATCCGAGATACAGGTACATGCGGGTGAAAAAGTCCTGGAAGAGCTCTTCTGTGTCATATCTGGGTATTGGTGTAAAATCGCTGGCAGGGAATCTCTCTTTGAATAAAGCGTAAATTCTCCGCTCTTCATCGTGGTCTTTTATGTTCTCTACGGTAGTCTCCGCGGCTAAACGGTTTTTCGTGGACGTTTTTATGCGTTCGAGTATTCTCTTGCTTCCGTATCCGCTAATTGACAATTCACCGTCTTTGGCTTTTATATCCGTTATTATAACAGGGAAATACTTGTTTATAAGGAGAGTCGTTTTTGTCAGGGCGCTGTTCAACAGTATCGGCGCTATCGGGATTTTGCTTAAATACGCTTTCGTAACCACTACTCTTATGCCGTCTGTTTTTGTCAGTTCCAGTTTAAATTCGCCGTTAGCCCTAAGCGACCATCTTCCGAAAGTAATATTGCCCGACATGCTGACGCCTTTTTCGGTGAGTTCTATTTCCACCCCTTTCATATCGTAATAGATATCGCCTATAGTATCCGGAAATTCCTCAACGCACCAATCGTTAACGGCAACGTTAAGTCCCGGTTCTTTAAATACGGCCTCTGCCTTGGCGAGTTCACCGGAAAGGCCGCTAAGTGTATACAGGCCCGCTACTCTCCATAATATCACCCTTGTGGCCCTGGGGATTACATAGGTAATAAACGTGCCCATAGCGCTTTTCTCCGGAGCCAGGTACTTGCTGTATGAGCTATTCGGGTAGAGCCTTGTCAGTTTGGCGAATATTTCTTTCGCCTTGGTCTCATCGTTCAAATCGTACATATATGAAGCGCCTGCCTGATAAAGCGCCAGCGCAGCCACAGACTCGTTTTTGTAATCATCCGCCAGTTTAAGCAGCGCGTCTATCGACTCCTGGTATTTTCCCTCCGAATGCATGATATCCGCCACCTGATACCGGCTGCTTAAAATTAAATTGTTATCCGCTTTCGTGGCAATAAGATGTGAAAATTCCGCCAAGCTCTCTTCTGTTTTGTGCTGTTCCTTTAATATCCACGCGATGTTAAACTGCGACTTTACGGCTATCTCGCTCAAAGGATCGGCACTAATTGTCCTTCTGAAGAATTTTCGGGCTTCTTCAAGGTCAAGCAGTTTAGTATAGATTATACCGACTTTATATAATATTTCCTGTCTTGTCTCTATGTCGTTTGCGGAGACTGTTTCGGATTGCATGATCAAGTCGTTGGCTTCCTCTATAAGACTATAATTCTCTTTGAGGTTGCCGAGGACGACGATCGCGATTTTAGCCTCTCTTGCGGGATAATACCTCTTCACTATCTCCTTGTACAATCCTTTGGCTTCGTCGTATTTCCCAAGGCGCTGGTAGGTATAGGCAAGTCTTAATTTTATGAGGGCTATTTTGTCGCTTTCGGCATATTCGGAAGCAAGCTTTTCATATCCCAGAACGGCTTGCTCGAGATCTGTTTCCGTTTCTATTTCCCTTATTTTGCCCAGAAAAGCGGGACTCATGGCTTCATCGACTGTCTGGGCATTGGCTAACTTCGGTTTAAAGGCAGACCGTGGTAAATAGGCCAGGTTGAAAACGCCTTTTCTTAACGGATGATTGATTCTGTCAAGCATTGTCAGCACGAACCCGCGCTGTTTTTCCTTCTCCTTTATTACCGTAAGCAAAGCCAGCGTCATGGATTTCAGCTGATTAAAGTTTTTGCCGGTATCAACGATGTTTTTGGCATATTCCAGATTGCCTATATCAAATACGTTTATTTTAGCCGGAACCACTTCTTTCGTAGTAGCTTGGCTCAAAATAATGTCCAATCCGTTCGCGTTTTCAATGTCATAGGCTTCAGCGGTTTGCTCAAGGGAAAATTTGAGGTTCTCAAGAGTGCTATCAAGAAGAAAAATGTTATAATACGAGAAAAAGGCGCCTAAAATGACGAAAGTCGCTATCAGCTTGCGGAAACGGAACATTACGTTCAGCGGCACGCTTTTTTGTATTGTATCTGACATATTTTATTTCCCTTTGTGAAAATTATTTTAGTACTTTACGGTAAAATAATCAAGCGATAATTACCCATTGGAGAATTCCAATGTCGCCGCGGCGTTTTATGCCCCGCGGGCATTTTCATCTCCTATCCTCGATTCTATCCCCAAGTCCGTTTTCCTTCTGTCTATAAGCAATTTGCTGCCGATACTTTTTGTTCTCTTAGCGGCTTTCTTAAGCTCCGCGGCAATGTTTGTTAATTGCGCGTATGAATCTATTTTTTTCTCCACATTGGTCACACCTGCCAGCGAAATGGTCATAATAGGGAATTTAATGGTGTCTCCCGTCTCCCGGGATTTAGACATAATATAACCCTGCTCCAGGTCTTCTTTTGAGTAAAGGCTTTTTATGCGTTTGTCGAATTCGCCGATTACATAATTACCTATCTCCTCGGCCCGCTCAGGTACGGTAAGCAATAGGAAATCGTCTCCTCCTTCATGCCCTATGAAATCTTCCTCTTTGCCTTTTCTCGATAGTGCTTCTTTGAAGATATCCGCCGTAATCATAATAGCCTCATCGCCGGCATGTACGCCGTACTTGTCGTTGAACGCCTTGAAATTATCAAGGTCGCAGTATATAAGGGCGAATTTACTGTTCTCGGCCATACGCTTTTCCACCTCTTCCTGTATTACTATGTTGCCCGGGAGTTTTGTGAGTGGGTTGGCATTTTCGGCCTTCGCTTTCATCTTTTTAAGTTCGGCTGTCATATAGTTAAAAGTATCTGACAGCTCTTCGAGTTCGTCCTGCGTCTGGATTAGAACTTTCTTGTCCAGATTGCCGCCGGCTATATCCTTTGTCGCCTCGTTCAAAAGCTTAACCGGGGAAATTAATGTCTTTGAAAGCAGTGCCGCAAGAATTATGTTGCCGGCGACTACTATGATAACGGTAAAAATTACGGGTATGTAGACTTCTTTAAAGGCCTCGCGGAGATTGCCGAGTGAGAAGGTAAGCTTGACGGTGTACCCATAAGGGTTCTGTATAATCAAAAAAAGGTTTATAAGCCTTCTTTTTTTGTCTATGAAGGGGAAAAGCCATCTTGATTTGTCCTTTACCTGCAGGATTTTTTCCAATACTATTTTGTCGTAGGCGGGTTCCGGGCTTGATATGCCTTCGGATGCTATAATGCTGCCTTCTTTATTAAGAAGAAAAGCGTTTTCAATTACATTCGGCTCGGCAAGGGAGGAGAAAATCTTCCCTGCCTCCGAAGCAGCCTCATTCGCGCCGACAGTCGGGAACAAATCCCGCAATCTATCTTTAGTAACAAGCGCTCCGAGCTTGGCCCGGTATATGTTAAATTCGGCGGCCCTTTTGAGCTGATTGTTAAGCTGGATAACCGTGAACGCACTCACAAGAAAGACAGAGGACATTACCATAAGTACTATAAGGCGGGATTTAAGTGTGGTTCTAACCATGGTTACAGACTAATATACCATTACCTTATATAAAAGCAAGGTATTTTCGCGGTTAAATCGCCTGTGAAGAAGATTGTTTTTGGTCGGCCGGTTGCGCGGATTTTTTCAGCATCCTGATAGTATCCAATAGCTTCTCCCTGTCGATTCTTGTCATGCCGAGATACTCTATGCCTAGGTCAGAGCTGTTTTCCGCCTTGTTAGGCCCGGAGGTTACTCTTACCACGCGGCCGCTGAAATCGATGGGTTGGGCAAAAAACGGCACATACATGTTTAAATCTAAAACTTCCCCGCGGCTGAATTCATCTTTTTTAGTTCTTAAAAGCGCGCCTTCGGGGCTTATGTTAAGTACGGTGGCAAAATCCCGGGTATCCTTATTTAATATTTTCGCGCTTATGTCACCGCCTGTATCCGTCCTGGAATGTTTCCGCTTTTCCCTGTAAAACGTCTTGGCGCCGTCTCTTATATCAAAAAGCAGCTGCTCAAGGCTGTCAAATTTCAATTTTATTTCGGAGGTCAATAGAGATGTTGTAATGACAGTGTTGTGGGCAAACCATAGGAAAATACTGAGGAGAGCGGCTACCGAGAAAAAGATAATTTTAAAGGCCGGAAAATCGAATCTTGAACCGGAAGAGAGTACGTACAGTATTACTGTTACCAAAGACAAGAGTGCAAAATAAAAGAATATATTAGACTTTACCTCTTTTTTCATGATAGTTCTCCTCTCCCGGAAAAAAGGGAAAAGCCAAGCGTTTCTGATTTTATTTCTCATTTTTAAGTATG
>JAFGLX010000004.1 GCA_016927795.1 Candidatus Omnitrophota bacterium | reverse complement strand
GAGCCACGCGAACTGAGATTCATTGAAATCGCCGTCTTTGTCATCCAGCACTATGAAATATGAATTTCTGTCCATAAAGGAAAAATTGGTTACGCCGCAGTATTTTTTAAAGAGCACCATCCCTCCGAGCCCTTGATCAAAATCATCGTCATGGTTCCCTATAGCGTCTATCACGGGGAACTTTATCATTTCCTTTATCTTGGCGTAGTCTTTATAATGCGCCTCTTTCCCCCTGAATGTAACATCGCCCACGTTCACAACGAAATCTATTGGAGTTTTGTGAAATCTGTCTTCCCTGTTAATTCTTGACACTAATTTCAAAGTGGCCGAATTATTTGGAAAAAGCCCGCTACCTGTATCGCTTGTGACTATAAAGCTAAAATACGGCTCTTTGTTGCCCGCAAGGCCTCTTGCAATATCCCTGTTGAGCCTTATAGGCAAAATGGGTTTCTTGAAGTAAAAGCTGACAGCGGGAAGAAGAGAATAGACATTTAGCAGTATAAATATGACAAATAATATTCTAGCTATATGAATTTTTTTCATAAAAATCCTTACATTTTTCAAAATTTGTTAAGGAGATATACTCCGACACCCCCAAAAAGTATGTTACTGAACCAGGCGCTTACAAGAGGCGGAAGCATGCCGCCTTTACCAAGCGCAAGCCCTATCGCCATGACGGGGATATACAGGATAGCTATTATGATGCCCTTTGCCATTCCAAGCAAGGCCCCGCCCCGTTTTGTCGAAAGTGCAAAAGGTGCGCTTATAAGAATTGTAATTATACATGTAAAAGGAAATGACAGCTTATAATTCAAGTCCACCAGCAGTCTCTGGCGCGTTTTTACACCGCCGGTAGCGAATATTTTTAAATACCGGCGTAGCTGCATAAAGCTCATAAACTCGGGTTTCCACTGATTATTTATAAAGTCCGTTGGTGTTTCGCTTATGGGTATTTCCATCGTCTTTGACACTACGGGTTCGCCTATGAATTCGCCTTTATTATTCATTCTGTAGAGTATGGCATCTTCGCCAATCCATTTTTTTCCTGCGGTCCAGAACATCTTCTGAACAGATATTTTCATTATCAGGTCGTTTTTTACGTCGTGTTGATGTATTATAACGTCGCTCAGCGTATTTTTTTCTATATCGAACTCTTTAGCAAAAATGATTTTATTGCCGTAACCGTATATAGCTATGTTTTTAAGCGTAATGGTCTGGGATTTGTCGCGTTTTCCCACGTCCAGCTTCTCATAGCGGATCCTATTAGCAATCCTCATCGCCGGAGGCATTGCCCTGTCGTTAAGGATAAACACAAAAATGCTTATTAGAAAAGCGACTGCAAGCACCGGTTTCAATATTTCCCATACGCTGATACCGCTGGCCCTCAAGGCGGTTATTTCATTATGCCTGTTTAGGTTTCCGAAAACATAAACACACGCTATAAGCGTACATATCGGTATAACCTGTACGAGAATAAGCGGCGTAAGATAGAAGTAAAAGCTCAAAAGACTTATAAGGGATATGTGTTCCCTAAGTATTTCGTCCAAAAAGCCGAAAATGTCGCCTATTATATACAAAATCCACATGATAAAAACACAAAAAAGAAACGTGCCTATGAATCCTTTGAATACGTAACGCTCTACTATAATCATTTATTTTCCTGCCGCTCTCACAAAAAGAAAAATACCGACTACAAAAAGCACCATATTCGCCATCCATACCCCAGCCCATGCCGGTATTATATGACGTATCGTGCACGCAACACCACCCAGCATTATGCCCCAGTAAACAAGGAAAAGGACCATCGTCAAGCCGAAATTAATCGATTTTTCCCTTCTGTGCATCCGTATCGCGATAGGAATACCTATAAGCACAAAAATGAAACTTGAGAAGGCAAGGGCTATCTTATTATGTATTTCTATGTAAAGCGGGGTTGCGTTTATATCGTTCTTCTTAAGCTTTTTTATGTCCTCTCTCAGCTCGGCTATTGTCATCTCCCTCGGTTTTTTTTCTATTTTCTCAAAATCAACGGCTTCCTCAAGGTTGAGGGTCATGTAATACGTGTCGAAAATCAGTTTATAAAAATTATCCGGGTCTTGCGGCAACGTCTCGTCCGCGCTTCCGTTTTTCAATTTAAGTTTTATAATGCTCTTTTCCGGTATGGACACGACCTCGCCTTCTTCCGCCACTATGGTCCTTGTCGGTTTTCCTTCCCGTGGCTGGTAAATTCTTATATTTTTAAGTTTATTGCCGTTTATGCTGTAAATAAAAATTATATAGTCCTTAAACCCCTTTATAAACACACCCGGCTCCAGAAAAGCCAGAGGATTTTTTATGCCTATTTCCTTTATGAGCTTTCTTGCCCTGTAACCCGACTCCGGCAGTATCCTGTCGTTTAAAGGGATGCATAACATACTAATCATGAAAATCAGGGTAAGGGCGGGGGCGGCTATTCTGTAAAGATTTATGCCGCTTGCTTTTAAGGCTATAATTTCATTATCGCTTGCAAGTCTTCCGAAACCAAGAAGCGTAGCAGACAACGCGGATATGGGAATGGTGAATGTGAGAAGCCACGGCATCAGAAGAAAAAAAAGGCTAAGGACATATTTTACGCTCACGCCTTTATTGATGATAAGGTCTGCTATCTGTATAATATTGCCCGCGGCAAGTATCATGGTGGACACAAGGAGAGAAAGGAAAAAAGGGCCGATTAGTTCCAGCAATAAATAGTTTCGGATTATGCGCATGTTCAATGAGACCTGGGCTTACGAAAATCTATGATTTTCGTAAGCCCCTCTCCTTAGAATTTCTCCTTTGATGGGTCAAATCAAACCCTACCCTTTTTGCAATCGTGCTAATAGTCCGCACTTCTATCGCTTTCCAAAAGGGCGGGGCGGCTTCATTTAGTCGTCCCCTTCGCCATCCATTTCAACTGATACGCTTTCTTCCTGTATATTGGGCTTGACGGCTTTAGGTTTGATATATTTGGATACCAGGTTCTTTGTATCTTTAATCTTCAGTTTTTCGAAAAGAAATCCGAATTCTTTTTCCACTTCGGCTATAATGCCGGCTTTAAGCTCGGATTTTATATTGATAATTTCCTTTTTGAACGGGCCAAGAGCCTTCTTTCTCGACTTATATATAAACTGCTCTTCGGTCTGGTC
>JAFGLX010000063.1 GCA_016927795.1 Candidatus Omnitrophota bacterium | reverse complement strand
CAGACTCGTGCAGGGTATATCGCCACGTTTTTAGCTGATGTAGAGTTTTTTAACTTTTTTTATACCCTGTGGATTATAAAAAAATTGGGTAGTCCGGCTGGCATGCGTTTACCTAAGAATTTTTTACTTTACTTTATCCCGAACTGTTGGTATTTACCAACTAAACTTTTAAAATTATTTTCAAATAAACCCTATTACAACGGTAGTTTTTATAATATAGATGAGACTATCCAGAGCAAGGATTTTCCTGAATTTGACGCTAGAATGACAAGGTTCCAAAAGTCAATTATTCGTGGCAGGGTTGAATTGTTCCAAGAGATGTGTTCCAAAAGACGCAGCATTGCGGATCGGTTTAATGCCATAACGCCGCATTTTTTTCCGGAAACAAAAAACCGTCGCTTCGTATACACAAATTATGTATTTTGGACCAATGCTAAAAATGAAGTGCTATCTGCGGCAAAGGATGCGAATGTTCTTTTCGATAAAACCTGGCCGGATGAAGGAAGATATAGGAAAGCTCAAAATACAAGCAATATTGAAAAGATAAAAAATAAAATGCTTCTTTTAAGCATTTCTCCTTATTGGTCTGAAAAAGATATTCACGTTATTGAGCAGTTTATTCATAAAAATAGTGGATTATTCTCAAAGCCATTGGATTTTTAACTATAATCTTGAAAAGAAATAGGAGAAAAATAGTATGGATCCAGAGAATAACATAAAAAGCTGGAAGGGCTCATACGAGATATACCAGAATGCCGGTTTCGCAGGTATAGTGGCGAAACACTACAAATTAGAAGTCATAAATTCCGGAGGACTTATTGTGTTGCTGCGCCGTATTCCAATTATGGGTTACACGAAAGGAATACTGGGAAGTCCGGAAGTGTTCGGCAACTCAAGCCTATGGTGGCAAAAGATAGAATCACTGGATTTCGGCTATCTGGATATTCATACTTCGCAGGAACTGAATTTTTTGGACGCTTATCGCACGACGCCCGAAGACAATTTCAGTATGATACTCGATTTATCATTAGGCGGGGAGGCGCTCTTTGCCAGGTGCACCTCAAAATGCAGGACGGCGATCAGAAAAGGGGAAAAAAATAAAATTGTAATACGCGAATCCGGGGACGAAAACGATTTAAAGCGATTTTATCAAATCGCCGTTAAAGCCTCCGACGGCGGAAGAAAATTTGACCTGCAACCGTACGGGTTAATGGCGGATTTGATGCGCTCTTCGTACGGCAGGCTTATCTTGGCCCAGTCGGAAGGCAGGTTGATAGGGGGCCAGTTTAACGTAGTTAGCCACAACATTCACGGCTGGGTTCACGTAATTGACAGGGATTTTTTACACCTTTCCCCCGGGAATTTAATGATTTTTGAGACGGCAAAATGGGGTATAACGAACGGATGCAGGTTTTATAGTTTAGGCGACCAGAGCTTAAGCCGCAGACGGGAAAACACAAGATTTAAGATGAGTTTCAATCCCCTTGTTAAACCGGCGTACACTTATTGCGTGCCTAAATCAAAAATAAAGATTTTGCTTATCGATGGCAAGCGCTATTTGAGCCGCCTGATAAATAGAAAAGCTCAATATGAAAATAAATTTGCGGATGAAAAATAAAGAGCCACTTATGAAAACAGCCGTAAAATCTATTATATTCTGCGCAATCTGTTTTTTGCTTATGCTGCCGGATTCTTGGGGCAGGACTATGGCCGTGTATCCGGCCAAGGGGGATTTTCACGCGGCAAGCGCGCTTACGGGATTTTTTCAGATAAGATGGAACGAGGTTTCACCCGGTGACGCATTTTTGCTTTACGACGATTATGGGCCATATACCGAGCCTTTCATAATAAGCGGAAAAGGTACCGCGGAGAAACCTATAGTGATTAAAGCCGCTTTAGGAGAGAACCCGGTAATAGAGTCCTCCGTTGTTTTTGCGGGCGCGGAGCACATAGTTTTTGAGGGAATAACGGTAGCCGGACATTTCGAACGCGGCGTAATCATAAGGGAAAAGAGCAAAAATATAACCGTGAATAATTGTGTAATCAAAAATAACGGTCTGGGTGTCTGGATAGGAGGCGGCGCGGGGACAGGGCACAAGATAGCCGATAACCGTATCTACGCGAACAAAACGCACGGCATCGCCGTGGACCTTGTAAATTGCGCTCCGGGGAACGAAACGTTGATCGCGAATAATGTAGTTTATAATAACGGCCATCACGGCCTGGAGATTAACGGAAATTATTACATTATTGAAGGTAACCGTGTTTACAACAACGGATTAAGCATACAAGGCGCAAGCGGTATTCACACTTATGCGAAAAACGCCGAAGAGGATTCCGGAGATTACAATATTATAAGGTACAATATCTCGTACTTCAACAAGGATAGAGAGGGTAAAGACGGTAACGGTATACAGCTTGACCAGTGGTGCGATAACAACAAGGTTTATTATAACCTGTGTTACGGAAACGACGGAGCCGGCATCTGTATTTTTGACAGTTCAGAGAGCAGCATCTACAATAACACGGTTTTTAATAATATGATTAGTTCAGTAAGGTCGCACAGGGAACGGGCGGAAATTGTTATTGCAAGTGACTATGTAAGAAATGTAAACCATGTCAATAATATAAAACTTATAAATAATATAGTCGTGGCCGATAGAAAATCGACATATGCGATTTACGTGGATAAACTGGCTTCAAAAAATAAGCTTTCAATAGAAAATAATATGTTTTTTCAGGCAAGGGGAGGCGACTTCTATTCATGGGCCGGCGAAACCGGCAAAAACATCGCCAGATGGAATGAATTGACGGCTGGAGCAGGTCCCGATTTCTACGGGGACCCTTTGTTCATAGGGAATCCGCCGAGAAATATTGCCGATTTCGACATAAAATACGGTTCACCCTGCATAGGTAGAGGTGCATACATGGGGCAGAAAAGGGATGTTTTCGGAAGAAGCATATCGAAAGGAGAGACCCCTTCTATAGGGGCGGTTCAGTATAAGAAATGAAAGTAGCTATTTTGGGCTCACGCGGTATACCGGTTTCTTACGGTGGCTACGAGACGCTTGTTGAAAGGTTAGCCTTAGGTCTCGCCTCAAGCCCGGGGATAGAGGTCACGGTATATTGTAGGAAGAATTATTTTAAGGAAAAACCTGTGCGCTATCACGGGGTAAGGCTTGTATATCTGCCCACGTTTCGCGTAAAAGCGCTGGAGAGCCTCATACATTCCTTTTTGTCGTCGATCCATGTGCTCTTTCAGGACGTCAACGTGATATTTTTCGTGGACCCGGCCAATGCGCCGTTTTTCATCCTTTTAAGACTCTTCGGCAAGAAGGTTATAGTTAATACCGACGGCTTGGGGTGGAAGAGGCGCAAGTGGTGGCCTATGGCCAGACACTATTATAAATTTGTCGAATTACTTTCCAAATGGACCGCCAACGTACTTGTTACCGATAACCCCGCGATGAAAGAGTATTATAAAGAAGAATACGGGGCTCACTCAGTTTGTATTGCATACGGTGCCTCAAACGCAGAAGGAACGGATGAGAGTGTTTACAGAGAGTTGGGGGTTTATCCGGATAACTACCTCCTTGTGGTGGCGCGGCTTGAGCCGGAGAACAACACGGATTTCATAATAGATGAATATGTAAACGCGCGCATAGATATGCCGCTTGTCGTTGTTGGTGACTCTCCGTATGATCCGGACATTATGAAAAGGCTTCGCAGGCTTGCAGGCGGCAAGGTGTATTTTACCGGATATATAAGTAACCAGCGCAAACTCAACTCGCTTTATAAAGGCGCGTATATTTACATACACGGTCATGAGGTGGGTGGTACCAACCCTTCACTTTTACGGGCGATGGACGCCCAAACGGCGCCTCTCTCTATAGACGTGTCTTTTAATAAAGCAGTAATAGGCGAATGCGGTTTCTTTTTCGAGAAAAGGCGCGGCTCTCTAAGCGATATTTTATCGCGGCTCACGAAAGAACCGGAGGAGGTTAAAGGAAAAAGCCGGATGGCGAAAGAGCGCGCCGATACCGCTTTTAAATGGGAATCGGTCATTGAAGAATATAAACAACTGTTCTATGATGTTGAATTGGAGGGGACTCAAGATGCGTCGGATAGTCATTAACATGGTTTTGACGGTGATTATCGCCGTCTTAATATTGTCGGTAGCGCTTCCTTTTTTGGCGTTTTTTCAGTTTGAGAAAGCCAAGACTCTCGAGCTCGCTTATAGATGGAAAAAGGCGGAGGAAAAGTACCAACTTGCTGTCAGGCTTGCGCCGTTTGACGCGAAATATCCCGCAGAATACGCCGATTTCCTGATACGGCAGAGTGATTATCGCAAAAACGAAATGTCTCTTATCATGCACGCAGAGGAACTATATAGGCGGGCGATTGTACTTAACCCAAGATATGCCGAATATTACCTTGCCCTTGGAAAGCTCGAGCTTTATAACTACAGACGTACATTGAAGCCCGTAGAGCTAGAAAACGCTGTAGAGAATTTTAAGAATGCCCTGAAAAATGACCCGAACGGTTTCAACATATCCTATTCAATCGGTTATTTTGCAATACCATTATGGAATTCGCTTGACGGGGGTAAAAAAGAGTTTATTGCAGAGAGATTAAAGTATGCCCTCAAACTGCGCCCATGGCACGGTAAGTATATCTACCCACTAATGTGGAAATACACGAATAATTTCGAGGCATTAAAACACGTAACACCGCCTACCGTGTACGCTAACAGGGCGCTTTATGATTTTATACGGGCGAATAACCTGTGGCAATTCCGCAAGGAACAGGCCGAGACGATAGATTTTTACAGAAAAAAAGAGGACGCGGAAACGTTTCAACGAGAGAAGCTTGCAAGGTTGGCGCAGCTGGAAAAGGAAAAAAAAGCATATGAAAATACAGCTGGGGCGGCAAAAAACAACCCGATGGCTATAATGCGCAAGGATTGGCATGGGAAGGCCGAGGGAATAGAAAACGCGTATAAAGACGGCAATATGTCATGTAACGGCACGATAAGCGCTGTTACAGAAGTCCCTGATGGCGTTTCTATTGTAAGAATCGTGGCCAGGGGGTCGCAATCAGGCTCAATCTGGCCCTACATGATAGTCAGGCTTGACGACGAAGTAATAGGTGAGACGTTTGTAGATAACAAGGAATGGAAAGAATACGCTTTTGATATAGACGCGTCCGCCGGCTTAAAGGTTTTAAGCATAACGTT
>JAFGLX010000062.1 GCA_016927795.1 Candidatus Omnitrophota bacterium | reverse complement strand
CGCTCGAAAAAGAAACCTCTGTCGGTAAGGATCGAGCGCAAAATCGATTTTATAAAAGAGCGCCGGATAAAGCACGCCGTGAGGAAGGCGACGGGGCTTTTTCGGAAAAATAGGGCTGCAAAATGAAAAAGATAGTTTTTTCGCTGATGATTTTTTTAATGGTTATCCTCATGGCGTCCGCGCTGGGCGAGGCGGGTTTCAGAATCCGTGATATGTTTGACAGAAACAGAGGCCTTAGAAACTCGGTCGGAGATATAAACAGAAGGTACTGTCACGGGCTTAAGCCCAACAGCCGCTTCCGTTTGATTGCCTCAAAGAAAAATGAATATAACGTTCCTGTATGCATAAATAATTTCGGTTTCCGCGGTAAGGATATTTTAAAAAATAAAAGGCCGGGGGTGGCAAGGATTATGGTTATGGGCGATTCGTTTACTTTCGGCGTAGGCGCGAGGGAGAACGAAACGATTCCGTTCCTCATCGAGGAGCGTCTCCTGGCGAAAGGAAGAGAAGCGGAAGTTATAAACGCGGGGTTCGGGCATTATTCACCGCTTTTGCATTATCTTAAGCTTAAGGACGAATATATGGAGTTTAAGCCGGACATGGTTATTTATCTTTTCGATTTTTCGGACCTGGCTGATGACTGGCGTTTTGAGAGAAATCTCGTATATGATAAGTTTGGGCGCATCGTGCGTTGCGACCCTGCCTTTGTGGACGGCAGACGCGACTGGTGGAAAACCATGAGAATTCACAGCAAGCTCTGTGTTTATATACACAATAAAGTGGTCAGGCTCTTCGATAAAATAAGAATACTTGGCCTCAAGGGTTACATAACCGCTAAGATGAATCATAAACGAGCCAAGGCTCTTATTGTTACCGGCAGGGGGAAGTCAGAGGTTACGGATACAATTGTCTATGACGGTTATCTCATGATACGCGGTAGGGACAAACTTCCGGACATAATGAAACACTTTAAAAGAACGGAAAAATACCTTAACCTCATAAAATACAGGCTGGCGGAAGACGGAATACCCATGGTACTTGTTATATATCCGTACGGTATACATGTAGGCCCGGCCCAGTGGGGCGAAGGCAGGGCTTACTGGGGATTTAAAAAAGGCAAGGCATACGACGATTATTATGCGTTTGATATTCTTGAAGACTATGCCAGGAGGAACAATCTTCCGTGCATAAACGTACTGCCCGATTTTCTGAAGAGAAAAGAGCGGAAGCTTTTTTTCGATATCGACGGGCACTTCACGCCGGAAGCCAATAGCATAGTCGCCGAAGCCATAACCTCAAACGGCGCTTTTGACTCTCTTCTGAATGCTGTATGCGGTAGGCGGGACAAAACCGGTATTGCCAAATGAAAAAGACACTACTTTTTTTAACCGCCGCTGTTATATTCACCGTAAACGCCGAATGCGGAGGTTTCTACAAAGGCATAAAAACTAACGTAAGCACGGGTGACGTGCTCCTGTCTCTCAGGGACATGGTAGTGCTTTTTGACGAGCATGCCCGCAGGGTAGGCGGGGCCGGTGTTTTTTACGGCATAAAATCCAAACTGCTTGGTTTATTTTCCGATGCCCACCGGGAAATGTTGGAAAATTACATTTTGCGTACGCCCGAGTATATGCTGCGCGCAAGCGGCATTTCCGAGGATGATAAAGACCTTGGCGGGGTATTTGTATCCTACTGCAGAATGATGCCTACCGCCTATGACACGTATAGCACATGCGGGGAAAAAATTTTGCGATGCATCAAAGCGATATTGCCAGGCAGGGATGCCGGGTACTATCAGGGCGTGCTTGATGAGATCCGTCATGAGACGGGAGTAAAATGGCTATGACATTTTCGGCGAAAATTATTTTTACACTGCGCGATAACTACCGCGGTGTTTTCGCGGTTTTTCTGGCGGTATTTCTTATATCTTTCGGAGTCTATACCGTCTGGAGGACGCATTACAGCTCGACCGATTTTGACACCTATTATTACGCGGCGCGCGACGCGCTAGAGGGGGTATCCGTTTATAACGGGCACGAGGGCGTAAGCCCCTATATCTACCCGCCGTTTTTCGCGTATCTTATCGTACCCCTTGCGTTTTTAAAGCTTGAGATAGCGTCGTTTGTCTGGTACGCATTGAACCTTTTGTTTTTCTTTTTAGCCGTGCTTTTGAGTTTTAAAATGGTTTACGCCGAGAAAAAGACCGGCGTGAACCGGGGAGAGATTTTACCGTTGCCTGCCACTCTTTTTGCGCTCATGGTTTTCGGGCTTTTCATAGATAATATATCCATGCTGCAGGTTAACGTGTTCGTGCTGTTTCTTGCGCTGACAGGCCTCTATTTTTTCAGAAAGAAAGCTCTTATCCCTGCCGGCTTATTCCTGGGTATGGCGATTTCCATTAAAATAATACCGCTCCTTTTTCTTGTATATTTCATTGTCAAAAAAGAGACAAGAATGTGCCTTTCTATATTTTTCTGGATGGCGGTATTCTCCTTTCTTTTACCGTCGTTTTACATAGGCATGAGCGGGGCGTCGCAGTCCATCGTTTCCTGGGCGCATAGCATGCTCTTTGAGTCTGTGTCAAACCGGCCGGGATCCGATATGCTGACATCAATTTTTAATCCCCAGAATCAATCCGTTACGGCGTTTTTCTCGAGATGGCTCATAAAAAACGATTTTTTTATTATCCATATTAAAAGAATGGCCCACGAGTACTACGCATTCCTGATACCATGGACGCTTTCCCTCAGGGAAGAGAGCGCTTTTTACGCATCCAAAATTTTTACCTTTTTCATCATTGCCATAACCCTTTTTTACTGTTTTTGGGATACCAAAAAGCGAAACGGCACATTCTTGAATTACGAGTATTCCTTGAT
>JAFGLX010000061.1 GCA_016927795.1 Candidatus Omnitrophota bacterium | reverse complement strand
CCGCGCTTTCTGTGACTTTAAGAGGCGGAAAAGCGTAAAAATGCCTACGGATGATAGAAGCGCAAATAGTGGCGCGCCCGCTATTGTGCGTATAGCATGCGCCGGACTTGCCAGAGCTGCCGGTATCGGATATAGAATAAGCCAAAGTAAGAGTATTAAATACTTTCTATTTTTAATACGCAGAAGGACGGTAACTAGACCTGAGCATACCGTGATAAACTCAAAAAGGTAAAGCTCGCCCGTCCGCGGGACACTTATTATGGGGTTTATGGCTCCCTTTAAAAAAAGGAACCACGGATGAAAGTAGGAGAGATAATAATAAATATTCCGCGTAAGGTTTATGTCCAGGCTCGCCCTGGCTCTCGCCATTCCTGCGCTTGTTATCCAGAAGCGGAAAAAGAAAATAAAAAAAGTAAGAAACACGAGAAAGGCGACTGTGGTTTCTTTTCTCCTCTTCCGCAAATCTTCGAAAAAAATAATAAAGGCGCCCGTTACGAATAAAGGAATAAAGATTCTTGCCGGAAAATATGTGTAGAGCCCGATTGAAAATGCCATGCTTGCGGGTATAAGATACCCCGATTTATTTAAGGATTTAAGCAGAAAAAATAGCCCCAGACAAAAGAAAAACGGCAATAACGCGGCCCTTATTCCTATTCTGCTTATCGCTATGTGCCAGGGGCTTACGGCCAAAAATAAAGCGGCCAGAAGCGCGATTTTGCCGTCGAAAAATTCCTTCCCCAGAAAATATACGGCAATAACGGTGAAAATACCCAAGAGGGCCGACGGAAATCTAACGGCGAATTCGCTCAAGCCGAAAAAGGCTATTGACGGCACTGTCAGGAATATATAAAGGGATTCGCGGTAATCATCGGCCGAACGCGCAAAGATAGGAAGAAATTCGCCGTATTGGTCGCGCAGCGTATTAAGGATAGAATATGAATCGTAACCGTTATAGGCCTCGTCAAACTGCAACCCCTCCGGCACCCCGGAAAGCAGGTAGAGCCTGAAAAAGGAGGCTACTAAAACAATCGCAAACAATAATATCGCGGAAAACGCCTTATTTGACTTAATGGAGGGCGCCTTCTGCACTATACGCATTTTTCCCTGCCGGGTTCCGGCAAACCGTTATGCATCAGATTTTTTTGAGGAAAACTACAGGATTATATTATACGGATTATGCGGGTTAGGACGCGTTAAGAAAAGTTTTGTCCTCCAGCTGCGGGCACAGCAAGCGGAAAAGGCTTTTTCGATAGAATAAGTTTCCTCTTTCTATAATCTCCTCTGCCACGCTTTTATAATCTTTGGCGCCTTTTGAGCTGGGGCTGTATACGAAAATGCTCTGCCCCGCAACGGGGGTTTCGTTAAGTTTGGAACAAACCCTTATCGTCGACTTAAAAACCTTGTCGCCGAAATAATCCCTGACTATGTCTATGCAATATTTGGTCATCTTAAGCCTCATATCAACCATTGTGAAAAGTATGCCCAGTATTTTTAGGGACGGGTTTAATTCCTCTCTTGTTTTCTCAAGCGACACTTTAAGTTGCTTGAGGCCTTCGAGTGAAAGGTATTTAGGTTGCAAGGGTATTATAACCTCCTCTGAGGCTACCAGGGCGTTTACGGGTAAAAGGCTTAAAGAAGGCGGGCAGTCGATAAGTATGTACTCATACCTGGATTTAACACGCGACAATTTTTCTTTCAGCCTGTACTGTTTATCGGGTTTATCGGCAAGATTCAAATCGGTATTGGCCAGAGATACTTTAGCCGGAGCGATATGCAGGTTTTCCGTGTTTGTGGAAAGTATCACCTCGTCAAGCCCTATCTCCTTTTTTAGAAGCGCTTCTGATACCGAAAGCTCCAGAGACAAGGGGTCTATTCCGAGATACAGAGTGGCGTTCGACTGCGGTTCCATATCCACAATAAGCGTTTTATGACCCGTGCGCGCGAGGTAATCGGCTATATTTACCGTTGAGGTCGTCTTACCTGTGCCACCCTTCTGATTTACTATGCTTATTATCCTGGTCATAGCCTTACGGTCTATTTGAATATATCCTTGCTTTCCTTTTCCGATATCTTTCGGAAAAATTTCTCAAGCCCTTTACGGGGATTGAACGTACCGTCGTCAAATTCCTCTTTATTTTTATTCTTCTCGGCCGGTTTTACCGCTGAAACTACCGGTTTTCTCCTCGACAGGAAAATGGATACCGGAAAAATCGATAAAAATACGGCTCCTATTAAAATAATTCTCCATCCGGGAGACCAGGCCAGCGTTTGCCCGGAGCCAGTTGGAACCGTGTACATGTTCTCTGTGGCTTCAGCCCCTGCCTGAGGCGGGATTTCCGCGGCATCCCTTTCCGCTTTAAGTTTATCGAGTTCGTTTTTTAATTCCGCGACCTCGCTTTCCCTGGATGCTTTTATTGACTCGATCTCTTCTCTAAGATTTTTACCTTCCTCCTTCAAAGAGCTTATTTCCGAGTTTAGCGCAGATTCCGCTTTTCCCTCGTAAGCACGAAGGCCGCCTAGCCCGCTCTCCATACCGGTTTTTGTATCTATTTTAGCGGCAGAGTCGGCCGCGACAGTAGCGCCGCCGTAAGCTGCTTTCGGTTCGGAAATAAATACTCTGTCTTTTATGCCGATTTTTTTTGTCTTTTCCAGGATAGACACCTCTGACATTTTGTCCATTACCATTTTTACGGAACCCGAAGCTATAAGCTCGGAATCTTTGTTGTAAATCCTGACCGAGTCTCCCTCTTTTACGTCATTCCTGCCGAGGTTTACGAATATATAATTTTTTGCATCATCCACGTAAACAACTGTGCCATTTTTCCCTTCCTCGGTTAAAGAATATGTGGCGCTCACGCCAGCGGCGCAGGCGGCAAAACCAAGCACAAACAACATGTAAAGTGTTCTCTTTATTATCGGACGAAACATAATGTCACGCTTATCCCCCCGTTTAAATTCCATGAATTTTATAATACAACTTTAATAAATAATTATCAAGCCTATTTTAAAAGAAAGCTATCCGGCATTCTCCGGCATCCTTTCGTAACCTCTTCATCCGAATAGCCGACCGTCACACATGCCATAAGCTCATAGTCGTCTTCTACGCCCAGATATTTTTCCACCTCTTCGCGTCTGTTTAATATCTCCCCCAACCAACATGTGCCAAGGCCCAACTCGTAAGCCTCAAGAAGCATATTCTGTATGGAGGCGCCCACCGACATAATATCCTTCTCCCTGTTATATGTTGCGCCGGTGTCCATAAAAACACAGATAACAAGAGGAGCGCTGTCTATAATGTCGCGGTATTTCGTGAATTTTCTCAAACCGTCTTTTACCCCTTTTTCTCTTATCACCTTAAATTTCCAGGGTTGATTGTTAAGGCCGGACGGAGCCCATGTGGCGGCCTCTATTATTCTATTAAGTTTTTCATCCGCCGGTATTTTCTCTGTGTATTGACGCACGGATCTCCTCTGTCTTATGGCTTCCAGAATGTTTAAATTACGCTTTGTTTTCATGGCGTTAATCCCTGGCAACCCTGTCTCTTGCATTTTTTACGATAGCGGCTATAACAGCGGCGCCCTTTCCCGAACCGTCTTTAGTCAGGCTTATTTTTATGCCGGATTTTCTAACCGCTGTCGGGAATACTTCACAAAGGGCATGTCTTATATCTCTCGAAAACCCTGCGTGTTTTTCATATAACGAGCCGTCTATGGCTACGGTATGCGGTTTTAGAAGACGCGGGTCTATCTTTGTCACGACAGCCGCTATGGCCGCAGCGCCGAGGCGGGCGGCCCGCTTTGAGACGGCTCTGCATATCCTTCTAACGGCCTTTCTGTCTGAATACAGCGATTTTGATACGCCGATTGTCTTAAGTATATCATTTACGTGATACAGTTCTTTTGTGGAATCATTCTCGATGGCGGAAATATATTCCGTTTTGAAACCGTCTTTTTTGTTAAGCGCTGTTTTATCAGTTTTGCGAAAAATGGCGCCGCGCTCGGACATTTCCTTCAAAACAACTCTCACGATTTCACCCAGATACATACCGGAAACCATTTTTTCCAAAAGCTGTTTTCCCGGATTTTTTGAAAACTTGTCTATAAGCCTGTCGTAAGGCGTAAGGCGCAACTTGTTGAAATTTCCCCACTCTATGTTTATAAGCATTTCCCCCGCGGTAAAATTCGCGAATCTCGACTTTGTGATATTTTTAACCTTCTCGCAATAACAGGCGTTGGTACCGGTGCCGAGGATTACGCCCACATCGCAGGCCGGATCCTCATAGCTCTTGGATACCAGGGTGCTTACGGTGTCGTTTGTTATAGCGACTATTTTTGCGTTCGGTAACCCCGCCCTGCGGAATGCGCTGTTCATAAGCCTAACCACGTCTTTGCCTCTGACGCCTCCGGCCGTAAATCCTTTTGTCCAGCCTATAAGCGTGCCTGAATTTATGCCTGTCTGTTTTATGGGGAACGAGAACGTAAAGCCGATATTGCGGGTCTTGTCCGGTTCTGTAGCGTGTATTTTTATGATTTTTTTTACGGAGTGCGCCATAAAATCAAAAAGTTTCCTGCCGCTTGCGGTAATGACATCTTTCCGCAAAACGGCTTTTTTCGAGAATAGTATCTCTGATGTACGGTTCCCTTTTAATTCAAGCGCCAGAACCCTGAAATTCGTGCCACCGAGGTCAAGGGCGATGAAAGTACCCTTTTCGGCGCCTTTCGGCCTCTCGACATAGGTAGGAATCATTTTGAGGGAACTCTTCTGGCCGGAAAGGCCCTCTCTCATTTCGGAATGAAAATCGCGTATAACCTTTTTTATCTGGTCCGGAGTGACGGCAAAATCCCTTTCAACATTCTTTATCAGTTCAACGTGACGCATTTATGCCGTTTGTCGTCCTTTTGTTTTTTATCCGCTGTGCGTTCCGGCGCCCCCTTGGCGTTCCGGTTTTTCTTATGGCATTTTAAACATTCGCCTGTCCAACAGTATAAGCACAACTTTTCGCGCGGCAGACCTATGGCTTTTACCATATCCTCTACCGTCTGGTAACGAAGCGTGGTAACATCCAGGTCCCTGGCGATCCATTGGACCATCCTTTTGTATTTGGGGGAGGTATTGTCGATGTATTCGGAAACATCTGCTAAATCCTTTCCCTCTATATCTCTTATCGCTCTCCTGGCGGCCAGTTCGCGAATGCTTCTTGTGGAAAGATTGAATATACAGGGAAACATAAGAGGTGGACAGGCAGGCCTTACGTGGACTTCTTTAGCCTGAGCGTCCCACAGTTTCTTTATTGTAAAGTTTTTAAGCTGGGTTCCTCTCACTATGGAATCTTCGCAAACGACTATTCTGTTACCTTTTATTATTTCCTTTATAGGCACAAGTTTCATTTTCGCCACCAAATCCCTCGTCTCCTGAGACGGTGGTGTATAGCTTCTGCCGTATCCCGGCGTATACTTGACAAGTGGCCTCCTGTAAGGTTTTTTAGATTCAGCCGCATAGCCCAGGGCATGGGCGATGCCGGAATCCGGAACACCTGAGACTATGTCAACTGCGATGTCTTTGTCGCGCATGGCCAGATATCTGCCGCATGCCTCTCTGACTATCTCCGTATTTATACCCTCGTAACTCGAGGCAGGAAAGCCGGTGTATATCCATAGGAAGGAACATATCTGTGTAATAGCGCCCCCCGCTCTCTTCTGAACCATGCCGTTTTTGTTTATCAGTAAAATTTCGCCGGGGTTTAGGTATTTGACTACCTCAAACTCCATGTTAGGGAAAGCGGCCGTTTCCGAAGTTATGGCCCATGCCTCGTTAGGCATCCCGCTATTTTTGATGCCGCTGTCTTTTACGCAACGCCTGCCGATAATAAGGGGGGTATAGCCATACCTGTCCCTTGCCGCATATATGCCTTCGGCGTTCAATAAAAGAAGTGAGCAGGAGCCCTCTATTATGTCAAACATTCTCTCTATACCGTTTACCAGACTATCGCCCTGACTGATTAATTTTGCCACAAGTTCTGTCTCGTTGACCGTATCTTCTGTAACTTCGCTGAAGGATATGCCCTTGCTTAAAAGCCCTCTTGCCAACTCTTTTTTGTTCTCTATAAGACCGTTTGTTACAATACAAAACGGCCCGAACCTGGAATTTAAATAAATAGGCTGCTCGTCAAAGGCACTTATAACGCCTATTCCTTTTTCGCCTTTCATCTTCTTGCAATCTTCGAAAAACTTGGATTTAAACTGACTCTGCCTTATCTCGTGTATTTCACGCATAAAGCGGTCTCCCAAAACGGCCATTCCGCCGTATTCTGTCCCCAAATGAGAATGATAATCAACGCCGTGAAAAAGGATCTCTGAACAATTGCTTTTAGAAATCACGCCGAAAATCCCGCTCATTTTTCTCCTCCGGTTATAACTGTTTTTTATCCTTCGGTAGCATATTGCTTCCGGTTATATAACAACTTCTGCTATTGAATGTCAGGATTCTAATTTTTCTGAAAAACAGGAATACCGCATCTTTTGTGTTCCGAAATCTCCATCATATCTTTGACTTTTTTCAATATCTTTTTGTCTATCCCCTCCGTGCGCTTTCCCTCTACGGCGAGAATAACCTTGTCCAACAGCTCGTATGTGATGCCTATCTCGGATTCGTCTGTCTGGCCATCCCAGAGTCCGGCTGTAGGCGGCCTTTTTATTATCTCTTCCGGTACGCCTATTTGAGACGCCAGTTTCCTTACCTCTGTTTTCAGGAGTCCGCCAATAGGCAACATATCTACGCCGCCATCTCCGTACTTTGTGAAATAACCTATGGTAAGTTCGCTTTTGTTACCTGTGCCGGCTACAATATAGTCCAAAGAATTCGCGAAGTAATACAGAATTGCCATGCGAAGGCGGGGTTTTAGGTTGGCCCTGGCCAATTTATTGCCATACTCGCACGATTTTACAGCTTCGGCAAACATGCCGTCCAACTCTACCGTTTTCCTTCTTATACAGAATTTATCAGCCAGTTTACCGGCAAGCTCCAGGTCCTTGGCACTGCTCTGGCATGGAAGCAATAACCCAAGAACGTTGTCTCCCATAGCGCGCTTAGACAATATCGCAACGACAGCCGAATCTATGCCTCCGCTAAGCCCTACCACGACCCCTTTTTTGCCCGTTTTTTCGACCTGGTTTTTTATCCATTCCGCTATTTTATCGGCAAGATTCATCTTTGGGCGTATCCTTTTTAATAAGTTAAACACCCTTCTGCAACTGCAACTGACATAAAAACGCCGCTTTATTCGGCGCCTGTTTTCTTAAGATACGTTGTATACTCGCTGTCAGTAGTAAGGACTAGCGTTGTATCTTTATCTATGGTATTATGGTACGTATCAAGGGTTTTGAGGAACGAATAAAATTCCGGGTCATTGCTGTACGCCTTAGCGTATATATTTATGGCTTCGGCGTCGGCCTTACCCTTAATTTCCTCGGCTACCTTATAGGCCTCGGATTGTATCTGGTTGAGTTCCTTCGCCATCTGACCCTCTATCTCCGCTTTTTTGCCCTGCCCTTCGGAACGGTACTGCTCGGCGGCCCTTTTTCTTTCGGATATCATTCTGTCAAATACCTTTTTCTGCACGTCGGCTACGTAGTTTATCCTTTTTATCCTGACGTCAACCAGCTCTATTCCGTATTGGGGCATAATTTTAGCCGCCTCGTGAAGTATGTTGCGCGTAAGCGCCTCCCTGCCGGATTCTATTTTTTCGATTTCACCGGCAATCTGGTCGCCCGACTCGCCTTCGCCATAAGAGAGGTGTTCTCTGATTATCCTGTTACTGTCCCTCACCACCTCAACGAGGTTGTTATTTGTCAAAAAATCCCTGGTAGCCGAATCTATTATGTCATCGAGTCTGGCGTGCGCGCCGGTTTCGTTGCTTACGGACTGCAAAAATTTTAACGCATCGATTATCTTCCAGCGTGCTGTTGTGTCAACCCATATATACTTTTTGTCCTTTGTGGGTATCTGGTTGGGGTTACCATCCCACTCTAAGATTCTTTTGTCAAAATAATTAGCCTGTTGCACTAAAGGCATTTTGAAGTGCAGCCCGGAACTTGTAATGGGCTTTCCTATGGGTTCCCCGAACTGCGTTATTACAACCTGCTGGGTCTCGTCAATGGTGTATATGGCGCCGCTTATCACAAGAAAAGCTATAACAAGCGCTGCGACTGTTACGGATGATAAAATCTTTTTCACTGGTCTCCCCCTTTCTGACTAAGGTAAAGGAGAGGAAGTATCCCCTTTTCCTTGGAATCTATTATGAATTTTTTCCCGACTTTATGCAAAACGTCGTTCATTGTTTCAAGATATAACCTTTTCCGGGTAACGTCCTTGGAATTCTTATAAGCCTCCCAGGTGGCCATGAACTTGGCTGCGTCGCCCTGTGCGCGGTTTATCCTGTTCAGGGCATAACCTTCGGATTCCTTTATCGTTTTTTCCGCTTCTCCTCGCGCTTTCGGTATAATCTTATTGTATTTTTCCCACGCCTGGTTTATAACCTTTTCCTTCTCCTGTTTCGCCTCGTTTACCTCGTTGAAAGACGGTTTTACCTGGTCCGGGGGATTCACGTCCTGAAGTTTTACCGTAACAATCTGTATCCCGCTATTGTAGGAATCCAGTATATCCTGTAGATTTTTCTGGACCTCCTGATTTATCTCCACCCTTCTTGTGGTAAGAACCTCGTTTACCGTATTGTCACCCACAACCTGCCTCATCACGGCTTCCGAGATGTTCCTTATTGTCCCTCTGGGATTTCTTATGTTAAAAAGGAGCTTTACCGGATCGTTTACCTTGAACTGAACTATCCACTCGACTATAAGGACGTTAAGATCTCCCGTAAGCATGAGAGACTCGTCGAAATACTCCTTAGGAGCATATTGGGTCACGATACCCGCTTTTGTTGTACGAAACCCGAATTCCTCCTTAAATATATATTTCACCTTCACGTTGTTGACCTTTTCTATGAACGGTATCTTCATGTGAAGGCCGGGATTGGTGGTACGCACATACTTGCCGAAACGCCTTATTACTCCTACCTCGTCTGGTCCTACGGAATAGAAGCTGGAGAAAAGCGCTCCTGCTATAATAAGTACCCCTATTATAAGCGGCAACATGCCTTTAAAATCCTGCATTTTCTTCTTTGCCTCTTTGACAAAATCCTCTGATGGTCCGAAAAGATCTTCGGGTTTTTCAAAATCTGCCATTATCTTCCTCCTTTTTAAAAATGCATTTCATTTTGGCTATTGCGTTATAGCCAATACAAAAGGCTTATTGTCCGGAACGGTCGCAGACGGCCTGCCCGGGGTAGTTTAAAAAAACTATAAAGATTGCACCATTGTGGCCCCGGACCGTAAAGCCTTTCTGTCGATATAACGCTAAAAGGCATTTACTGCGAGAGTTGCCTCATATTGCTACTTGCTCTATGTATAGAGTTGCGGCCGAATTTTTTCTTTATTTTTTCGACAGCTTTATGCGCATCCTCTATTTTGGTGTCACAGGTATTTGAAAAAAGGCTGGTTTTGAAGGCCCTTCGGGAAATGCCCGAAACCTTAACGCCTAAAAGGCGTACTTTTCTACCTTTCGTACCAAATCTATTATAAAGACTTTTTACTTCTTTGTAAAGCATATCCGTAAAATTACTCGCCTCGGTCCGGCTAACGCTTCTTGTGTAAGTTTTGAAATTTCCAAGGCGTATCTTCAGGGTAACCGTTCTTCCTTCCAGGTTATCGCTCCTTAAACGGTCGGAAACCTTTTCGCAAAGAGTCATAAGCACACTTTCGGCTATTTCCTTGCTGTCTATATCTGTGTTAAAGGTAACTTCGTTACTTACGGATTTTGCCTCGGATTCGGCCTTTACCTCGCGCTCATCCAAGCCGTTTGCCAGGTTCCATAAACGTAACCCGTTTACGCCGAAGGCATTCTTTAACCTATCCGGGTCTTCCGATGCCAGGTCGCCTATTTTCCTTATGCCCATATCGCGAAGGATACCTTCGGATTTCTTCCCCACGCCCCACATCTTCGATATATCAAGAGGCCACAAAAAACCCAGAAGGCCTTTTTCCGTAACCTCAACAAAACCGTCCGGTTTTAAAAGGTCGGAGGCTATTTTGGCCGCCATTTTGGTCGGGGCAAGGCCTACGGAAGCTGTAAGCCCTGTTTCTTTTTTTATGCGGGATTTTATCAAAATAGCCGCGTTGCGCGGACCGCCGAATAAATGGTGGCTTCCTGTTATGTCCAGAAAGGCCTCGTCTATACTTACAGCTTCTAAGTCAGGCGTAAAACTGTAAAGAATGCTGTAAATTTGGCGTGAAACCCTGACATATTTACTTATGTCTACGGGCAAAAAAACTGCATGCGGGCATCTTTTGTAAGCCGCGGAAATGGGCATGGCCGAATGGATGCCAAAGCGCCTCGCCTCGTATGAACATGTTGACACTACACCACGGCCTTTGCCCGAGCGTGGGTCCGCCCCTACAACAACCGCTTTCCCCAAAAGAGAGGGATTGTCGCGCTGCTCTACAGCCGCAAAAAAAGCATCCATGTCAACATGAACGATAAATCTCTTATTTCCCATTTTGGATACCCTATATCGGGAGCGGGCCTAAAAAATAAATATTTCTTTTTGCTTTTTTTGTTACTTATGATATACTACACATAGAAAAGAAAGCAAAAAATGACAGCTAAAGGCTTTACCCTTATCGAGATAATGATAGCGCTTACTATAATAGCGCTTGTATCATTAATAGCCGTACCGAATATAACTCACGGTATAAGAACCGCCAAGGCTACCGCATGTATAAAAAATCAGGAAAATATTGATGCCGCCTGCCAACTGTGGGCACTTACTACAGGCGCCGACTCCTCAGATGTCCCCTCGATAAACGCGCTATGTCCTATGTATATCAGGAAATGGCCGACCTGCGAAGGTAAGCCATATGTGCCCCCGGCCCCGGACAGTAGAACGGTTTGCCCGAACGAATACCCTGAGCACAACAGGGACGCCACCGGGGGATAGTTTAGAAATAACCTTCCTTCATACAGACTATTCTTTACCGGTGCCTTTCAGTTTTTCTAAGAATTTCTTGCTTATTTTAATGCCCGATTCCTCGGCCCTTCTTACATCAGCATTGCCTTTTCCATAATCTTTTTTCTTAAAATATGCGCGCGCACGACTTAGGTATCCATAACCATAAACGGGGCTTCTGGTTATCGCTTTATCGTAATCACTGATTGCCCGGTCAAGCTCACCTTTGATTTCGTAAATACTGCCGCGGCTATAGTAGGCATAGAGGTAGGTTGAATTGAGCTCTATAGCTTTAGTGTAATCGTTGATTGCCCGTTCAAGGTCTCCATTTTCTCTGTAAGCGTTGCCGCGGTTGTAATACGCTTTATACTTGTTGGAGTATGCAAGCCCATGGTTATCCTCGCTTTCTATAGCCATGGTATAGTCAGAAATGGCCTTACCAATATCACCTTTTTGTTTGTAGGCGTTTCCTCTGTTATAATATGCCAACGGCATATACCGCGACCCCGCTCCCATGGCTTTATTGTAACTTTCTATAGCCCGGTCAAAATCGCCCATCCGCGCATAGGCGTTTCCCAGGTTTATGTACGGCCTTTCCTTATTGCTGGATTTCCGTACCGTATCGCCCCATAAGGTAATTTCGTTCTTCCACACAAAGTTCCTGTTATAAGTCAATACCGAGTAGAATATGATTATCGCGGATAATGTTAGGGCCATGGACTTTTCGTTTCTTTTTGTAAACAGGTAATATATTGTATTTGTCAGAAAAAAGCTATAGCCGACCATAGGCATGTAAAGCCTGTGTTCGTTCATTATATCTTCCCGGCTTATAAGGTTTGTTGTTAAAAGCGATAAAAAAAACCAAAAAATTCCAAATGATATCAATCTGTGTCTTGAAAACGTGCCTATAGCGATAATAAAAACCAAAACAATTATAAAAATGCTGATTAATATGGCCGGCTCAAATATAGTCCGCGTAACCGGATAGTTGTAATCGAAATTCTGTTTTATAGGTATAAATAAAAGCCGCATATATGTAAGCAGGGCCCTTGGTTGAGTAAGTCGGTAATAATAAGCGGATTCGGTGCTATTGGCTTTCAAGAGATTTAACCCTCCGCTTAGATACCCTACGGTTATTATCATCAAAATGACTATGACAAAGAAAAACATAAGGCGTCTGCGGTTTATACCTTTTTCCGTCTTCAGGAAGAAGAACTCGTAGAGTAAAATGACAAATGGTAGTATCGCCGCCGTAGCCTTTGTTAATACCGCCATGGCTCCTATTGTAAGCGAACCGGCATAATAAAACACAGGAATATGCGCGGCTTGCGCTTTCTTCTGCGACAGTCTTGCCTTAATATAGAAGATCAGCGACAAAAGGCACAGTAGCGTAGACATGGATGTAGAGCGCTGGATAATATAGGTCACGGCTTGTATCTGCACCGGGTGCGTCAAAAATACCAGTCCCGTGAAAAAGGCGATTAAATTAGCCCTGTCTACAATGCACTTACCGGCGATAGCAGGTGTTTTAAAGGTAAGCAGGCTAATCCACCATACTAAAATAGCGCAACCTAAATGAATGGCTATGTTAAACATATGATAACCAGATACGTCAAGCGGGCTAAATTGATAATTGAGGGCGAGAGAAAGACTTGTTATGAAGCGTGTGGGGTTAGAATGCCATAGTCTGTCGATAGACCATATGGACCATTTGGGATGGCCTATCCTTAGCAGTGCCTCATTGTCGTCAGGGTAAAAAACGCAATCTATGGTATTGGAATAAATAACGATACCAAGACAGCATAAAACGAATATTGCAAATATCCTGGAACTGAAAAGTTGATATTGTTTGCCTTGCGTGTTAGGCTGCATTTATTTTTTGTTTATTCCGCCGTTTTTTGTCATATATAACCGCGTTTTCCCGGATAACGTTTATTGCGCGGTGATTTCGGGGTTTCTGTCGGAAATTTCATTTTTATATATCCTGGGCACGCGGCTTGTTATGCCTGTTACTATCTCATAGGGTATAGTGCCGGCGAGGCGCGCCAGGGGCTCTATCCTTATCTCTTCCCTTCTTTGCCTGCCTATCAGAACAACCTCGTCACCTACCTTTACCCCTTTTATATGCCCTACGTCTATCATTGTCTGGTCCATGGTTACCTTGCCCACCACCGGAGCGCGGCAGCCTTTAACGAGTACCTCCGCTTTGTTGGACAGAATTCTTCCGTAGCCGTCGGCGTATCCTATGGGGATTGTGGCTATTTTTGTACGCGACTGGGTTATGTAGGTCCTTCCGTAACTTATGGACCGCCCCTGTGGGGTAGTTTTTATGAAAACTATTTTTGTCTTCAGGGAAAAAGCGGGTTTCAGTTTTATCAATTTGGGGAAATTCCTTTTTGGATAAATGCCGTATATTATAATACCCGGCCTTGCCATGTTCAGATGGGATTTTTTCCAGTCCACGCAAGCTATGGAATTTGCCGCGTGTTTAAGGGGGAAACGTATGCCGCGCCTTTCTGATTCCTCCAATACCGTTTCAAATGAATTTATTTGGTACTGGGTAAAAAATTTGTCCCGGCCTGCTATTGAAAAGTGCGTATAGATGCCTTCCAGTTCTATGTTTTTCCTTTTTCCCGCCTCCGCTATAAAGCCTATGGCATCTTCATGCCACAGGCCTATTCTTCCCATGCCTGTGTCTATTTTTATGTGAACCTTGGCCTTAACTCCGGAGAGGCCCGATAGCGCGCCGAGAAGCTCATTGTTGCATAGAGTAAGTGTAATACCATTGGCTACGGCGATTCCGGATTCCTCAGGCAAAACGGAACCGAGGATAAGTATAGGGAGCTTTATTTTCTGCTTGCGCAGGAGGAGCGCTTCGTCAAGCGTCGCCACGCCCAGATATCTTATATTGAGCTTTTCTAACGTTTTGGAAACACGAACTATCCCGTGTCCGTAGGCATTTGCTTTTACAACGGCCATTATGGCGGTATTTTTACCCAGAAGTCTCTCTATGGATCTGCAATTATGCCTTATGGCACTTAAGTCTATCTCGGCCCATGTGGGACGGTAATAATCGTGCATATGACATCCCGCATTCTGAAGCCTGCGACCGTTCCGCCTGAAATAATGACCGGTAAATTTCGATAGATAACTCATTTCTTATAATCCTTAACCTGACAATATTTCGAATAGAGATACATCGGGACGAGTCTCTCGGGAGAAATGAATTGCCGTTTATATGCCTTGCGCAACCCCAGCCTTGCGACTGTCTCCGCTCTCGGCAGCCATCGTTTGTCTGAAATCTTTGCAAACCTGTTTTTCTTAATCCGGTTCCCGTACAGCTCGGTGCCGTCTCCGAAGACGAGCGTCGTATTGTCTATCTTATCAAGAAGGGTGTCTATGTCAAGCAGCATGCAATCCGTAAGAGGGCAGAGGCCGTAGGCTCCAGTGGCTTCCGGCCGGCAGTATGTATTTTCATAAATGCGGGCATACACGTTCTGTTTTTTTGCGTCGATTATGGGGCAGAGCCTCTCTTCCTTTTCGTCTATGAAATTATATGCGATAACGTCAAGGGTGGGAACCTCCACAATGGGTATCCCCAGAGCCATGTTTATTCCTTTACATACGGCAACGCCTATTCTGAGGCCCGTAAATGATCCGGGGCCTATGCTCAAAGAGATTACGTCTATTTCCCGCAGGTTCAAGCGGCTTTTTTTTAGCGCTTTATCGATTGTCGGTATAACTAACGAAGAATGTTTTAACTCGTTTTCGTCATCTAAGGCTGCCAGCACGCTGTCGTCGTCCACCACAGATATGCT
>JAFGLX010000060.1 GCA_016927795.1 Candidatus Omnitrophota bacterium | reverse complement strand
GGTTTAACGATAAGGTAAAGGAACTCGCCCGGGAGGCCGGCTACATAGGCGCTGTCAGCACAAACCCGGGAAAGTCTTATCCGAGTGATGACCCATACGCGCTTAAGAGAATAAGAATATCCATGAGTTCCGATAACCCTATAACTTTTTTGATAGAGACAAGCGGATATTATACGTTCATAAAGGAAATAAGGGACGAGGACTGATTATATAACACGGATTTAACGGATTTTAAAACACGGATTCAAAAACACGGATTAAAAACACGGATTTTCACGGATAAGTTAGAGTTTTTAAAATGAATAAAAAGGAATACAGGCGCATATTGATAATAGAGGTGAACTGGCTTGGAGACGTTTTGTTTTCCACGCCGTTTATAAGGTCGGTACGGGGAAAATTTAAAGACGCCCATATAGCCTGTCTTACAGTCCCCCGGACCGTGGAAATTCTCGAAGGCAACCCAAATATAAACGAGATAATAATTTACGATGAAAACAGCAAACACAAAAGCTTTTTAGGTAAAGCGCGTCTTATACGGTCCCTGCGGCGTAAACGGTTTGACCTGGTGATTATTTTACACAGGTCTTTTACGAGAGCCATTATAGCGTTTTTGAGCGGCATCAGGGAACGCATAGGTTACGCTACGAAAAAGAGACGCTTCCTTCTTACGCGCCCGGTAGAGATACCGGATAAAGTTTTGCACAAGGTGGACTATTTCCTCGGTATAGCAGGGTTTTTAGGGTGTGATACGTCAAACAGAAGGTACGAGTTTTTCGTGACGGAGAATGACAGGGTTAACGCGAAAAGGAAACTCGAGGAAAACGGCGTTAAAAACGGCGACTTTCTGGTTATTTTAAACCCCGGAGGGAACTGGATGCCTAAGCGCTGGAACGCGAAGAACTTCGCAGGTTTAGCCGATATCCTTATAGATAAATATAAAGCGAAAATAATAATTACAGGCGCTGAAAAAGACATTACCTTGGCCAGGGAAATAAAAGGGATGATGAAAAACGATGCTGCTATTCTTGCGGGCAGGACGAATTTAAAGGAACTCGGCGCCACGGCGGAAATGGCGGATTTTTTTATATCGGGTGACACAGGGCCTTCGCATATCGCGGTAGCGATGGGGTGCAACGCCATACTTTTATACGGCCCGACATCCCCGCTTCTTACCGGCCCTTACGGAAACGGCAATTACACGGTGGTACAAAAAAATACGTCATGCGAGGTCCCCTGTTACGATCTTCAATGTGACGACTACAGATGTATGGATGAGATAAGCGTGAATGACGTACTGTCTGCGTTCGAGGACATGTACAAAAATGCCCAAAATAGAAAAGTCTAAAATAAAACGCATACTTGTAATTACATTATCCAACATAGGGGATATAGTTTTAACCACGCCGGTAGTGGAAGCGCTTTTGCGTGAATACCCGGAAGCCATGCTTGATATAATTGCGGGCCCCGGCGGATACGAGGTTTTTAAAAAGCACGGCAAAATTTCCGAAGTGATTATATATGATAAAAAGTCGTCTTTTCTCGGGAAATTACGGTTTTTTCTGGGATTGTGGAAAAAAAGATATGACTTTGTGGTAGATTTGAGAAATACCGTATTGCCGTTTTTGCTGGGCGCGCGGTATAACACAAACCCTTTCAGACGTGATTCCAAAAGAAATATACACAAAAAGGACGTGCACCTTTCGCGGCTGAAAGATATGGGTATAGACACAAGTGGCGCGTCTTTTTATCTTTCTATAGATGAATCCGATAGAAAGTATATAGAAGATACGCTTGCCCCGTTGGGCGGGAAACCTTTTGTGGTAGTGAGCCCGGGCGCCAAAAGCCATGTTAAAAGGTGGCCGCTTAAGAATTTCGCCAAACTATCCGACATGATAAAACAAAACCTCGGGTATGAAACAGTACTTGTAGGCGACGAATACGATAAAGTTGTGACTCAGAGAATTTTGCATCTTATGAAGGCAAAGCCCCTTAATCTTGCGGAGAAGACCAATATACGCCAGCTTGCGTATCTTATCAAAAAAAGCAGCCTAGTGATAACAAATGACAGCGCCCCTCTCCATGTGGCGAGCGCTATGGACGCGCGGGTATTGGCGTTTTTCGGCCCTACGGACGAAAAAAAATACGGTCCGGCAACAAAGGCGCCCAGCAAAGTGCTGAGAAAGAAAATGGGGTGCGCACCGTGCGAGGTAGCGCAGTGCGTAAACGTTGGGAATAAGTACGAATGCCTGAAGGCGATTACGGTTGAGGAAGCATTCGAAGCGGTAAAGGAACTATTGCTTTAACACGGATTAGACGGATTTTGAACGGATTTAACGGATACGCATGGATATCCTAGCGCCTTGATACCCAAGAAAAATATCCGTTTAATCCGTGATGAATGCGTGTAAATCCGTGTCAAAATAACAGATGAAAATACTGATAACCAGGACAGATAGAATCGGCGATGTCGTATTGTCAACGCCGGCCATAAAGGCGGTAAGGGATAAATACCCGGAAGCCTATATAGCATTTATGGTAAGGCCCGAGTCAAAAGAAATAGTCTATGGTAACCCATATCTTAACGAGGTTATAATCTACGACAAATACGGTAAACACCGTAATTTCTTAAGCACCTTTATTTTTGCCATAGCTCTAAGGAAAAAAAGATTTGACTTAGCCATAATGCTTCACCCCACAAACCGCGTTCACCTCGTAGCATACCTGGCAGGCATACAAGAGAGGATAGGCTACGACAGGAAATGGCCGTTTTTGCTTACAAAGCGCATGCCTCATAAAAAACAGGAAGGCAAAAAGCATGAGTTTGAATATACGCTCGACATTTTGAAATTCGCGAGGATAGATGCAAAAGACGCTAAACTTTTTGTGCCGCTTGCCGAAAAAAGCATAAAAAGAGCCGAGGAACTGCTGGCGGAATATCATGTTGGCTCCGGAGCGCCTTTAGTCGCGGTAAACCCTGACGCGAGTTGCCCTTCCAAAAGATGGCCGGCCCGGAATTTTGCCGTTTGCTGCGACAGACTGGCCGGTAAATTCAAGGCAAGGATAATTATTCTATCCGGAAGGGAAGGTATGAAATACGCAAATGAGGTAGCCGATAAGATGACATACGAGCCGGTTAATCTTGCCGGAAAGACAAGTATAGGCGAAGTCGCGGCGCTTCTCTCAAAGTGCGCGCTTTTTATATCGAACGATTCAGGGCCCGTACACATAGCGTGCGCGGTCGGAACTCCGGTCATAGCGATTTTTGGGAGAAAGGACCCGGGCCTTTCTCCTGCGAGATGGAGGCCTCTCGGATATAAAGATACCGTTTTTCACAAAGACGCAGGCTGCAGTTTTTGCTTTGCCCATAAATGCGACGCCGGCTTTAAATGCCTCGAGGCGATTACGCCCGAGGAGGTTTTTAAAGCGGCAGATAAACTCTTAGCCGCTAACCCATAGATTTACCTTTACCGAGCCGCTACTACGAAGCAACGAAGCGTGCAGAATTCTACTAACCCATAGCCCTTTCCTTTTCATATTTCTTTTACCGTATCGTTACATTACCGTGACAATTAAAAAAGCGATTTATGCTATACTTCCTAAAAGTTTTGGCTACGGAATGCATTCCGTAGAAAATAAAAAGCAAAAGAAAGAAAATGAAATGAAAAAATCAACTGCCCACAATCAACCTGCGCGGTTGAACGAGGTCAATTGAAAACTTAGGAGGAAAATGATATGAAAAAGATTCTTTCGGTTGTTACGGTTTTGTGTTTTCTTGTAAGCAACATAGGTTTTGCCTCGGATACCTATATAATGAGAGGCGCAAGAGGCAATATAAACCTCGCAGCCCCACTTTTACTGGATGACATGGGCGCTGATTCTAAGACACAAAAGCAAAGAGCGGTAGCGGAAGTAGGGCTTGAGCTTGAGCTTAAAGGGATGCAAGACGCCATAGCCGGCCAGACCGACGCTAAAGCTATCCAGAGAGCTTTTGATAAATTCAGAAAAAGCTATGAACAGGGAGCGCCCGCCAACAAGGTTGTTGTAACCTACGTAAACCAGATAGAGCAGCTCGGCGAAAATATATTCTCGATAGCAGCAAGGGTAACACAGGGCACAAGCGAGTCAAAAGGCTATATATTGTTATTTTCAACACAACTTAACCCCGAAACAGGCATGTTTCCGGTAAGGGCATGTACTTTGGACGAGAAAAATAAATTCCAGGTTGCAATTGCGACAAGGCAAACCCTACCTCTTTACAGTCCAGAAGACATGGAGGCCGTGGAGCTTTTCAAGGCGCACGATAGATATGACAGGTTCCTTGAAGAGGCGCACAGTCAGGGCCTTGTAACCGAGATACAGATAGCAAGGCATATAGACAGGGTATTAGGCATTGCAGGCGTAGAGATCGAGAAACACCCAACCCTTAAGGCACCCCAAGAGAGAAAACACTTATTTATACCGCTTGAAGCAAATATCACTATTGAAGGAAAAACATACACGGCAGCGGATTATCTAAAGGAATGCAAACTTCCTGTTAGATACAAATTCAAGGGGCAACCCGAGGTAGCTTGGGCTACGGCATACGCACATTCGAGTAATGAAAACACCCATTATGTAATGCCTCAAGCCACGATCGATGCGTTAAAAAAACAGGAAAAACGGGATAGAGAATACACAGAAAAAGTCGGTTCAGGTGAGAAACCCGAAGTATTACAACTAAACGATGGAGAAATTATACTCGCGCAAGAATTGTACACCTATCTTCCTCATGAGTTAGGGATAATAACAGGCCAGCAAGAGGTGCAAAGCTGGATGGATGGAACCAGGCCGCTAAACAAGATGGATTCCCGTTTTTCGCAAGGGCTCGGCGAGTCTTCATCTTCTAAAGCAACACTTGTTGACCTCGACATTCTCAGGAAGAATCGCCTTGATTATGCAGCCAGTGCTGCTCAAAAGGCAGAGGAAGAGAAATGGGCAGTGTGGAGTCCGAATGCAAAAGTCAAAGCCGGTTTCCAGAAACTTTTTGATCTGGGCCACGCTATATGTTTGGATGGATTTCTGCCGAAGCATCTTGCCAAGGTGAAAGCCTTTATAAGGGAAAAGCTGGTATGGGCCCTTACCACGAACAATGCCATCGTGCTTAATATCCTAGGTGGCATGAAAGAACAGAAACTTACAGCATCCGAGTTTTCGGAAAGATTCTTACCGGAAGGCGTCACTTTGTCCGACGAGGATGTTACGCTCGGTTCCGGCCAGATAGCGGAATTGAACGAAATAGTCGGGGAACTCATGAAATTACGCGGTGAAAACCCGGACTTGAAAAAACCGGAAAATGAGGCAGACCTGATAAGGCAGGCATACGAGGCTATAAGCGAAAAGCTTGTCGCGAAATTGTGCGTCTGGTTCCAGCCTATATGGAAAGAAACAAACCACAGGCACGGTTATGTCAGTATAGAACTTTTCACAAAGGACGCGCTACCCGCGTTTGAGGGCGAATCCATGGAAGCGCAGGTAGAGAGGATAGTAGCTGCGGCAAAGGGTAAATTCAAACGTGTGCAGGATGAGATAGAAAGACTCTCAGGGGAGAGGACAAACAACATATTTATAAAGGTGCCCTCTACGGAAGCAGGGCTTAGGGCAGGCGAGATACTGATAGCCACAGGCTACAACATAAACTTTACTCTTGTGTGCACAGAGGAACAATATAGAACTACCACCATGTGTTGGAAAGAAGGTGTAGAGATTTTTGTGGAGAGGGCCTGGGATAGATTCGTTGTGAACCCTCCTGACAAGAAAACCAATATGAAACGTAGAAAAGAGGCATTTATAAAATTCGTGCGGGAAAACCTGCCGCAGAGCGTATCAAGCACTTTTGTGAGCAGGGACGACAGGAACGCCGATGATATTATCACGGACTTTACCTTTACAAAAATGCTTGAGCATTTAAATCTTAGGTTGGAAAAGGGTAGTCTTAACGAAACAGAAGAGGCCGAGGTACGTATTTTGATTAAACAATATGAAGCGTTTGCGTATATTACAAGGGGTATTACAAGGTCCGAAAAGGAGGGTAAGGAATTCATAAAGTATGTTAAGCAAAGAATAAAGAGCGTTATGGATTCTGCAAACATGCCGTCAGATAAGCGAGAAGCGCTTTTGAAGCTTTTGGAAAGTAAAAGGGCAAAACCCGAAGTTTCTGCTGCCGCAGCCATGTTAGGTATGAGTGTACCAGAAGTAAGCCTATTATGGGCGACTACTATAATGGAGTTTGACTGGTTAAAAGGCGGAAACCCCGCGACTACGACGAAAGTGGCCATCGCGTTCGCCAAGGCAAAGATGTGGCCCATATACAATGAGGAATTCAATGAGGATACCGGCTGGCAGGAATGGCTGGCGAAGCTTCAGAATACCGAAAGCGGTTATGGCCTGCCGGAGGAAATAATTGGAATGATGACGCAACAGATATACTTCGCGAGCACAGGTGTCAAAGTTGGCGCGGATTATACAACACTTCCTACTTATATGGCAGCTCTCGTTGCTCCAGGTACTACTGATACCGTGCCGTATCCTGTAATATTCGATATGGGAG
>JAFGLX010000059.1 GCA_016927795.1 Candidatus Omnitrophota bacterium | reverse complement strand
TAAAATAGCCCAATGGTGCGCAACCGGCATGGGGCTTAATGAAGGGGATTATCTTACCGAGCGCGTAATATTGGGAAAACGGAAAGCGTTCCAGAGCAATGGATATTTTGGCAGGCTACGTCTTGACATAACGGCAAAAGACGAAGGGGAAGCCGATGTCGTTTTTGCCGCAGAGCGCGACGTTACCCTGGATAAGATTGTATTAAACTGTTATTACACAGACGACTACTTCAGGAAAACGGTGAAAAAGAGCCGCTAATTACTTTTTTACATGACCAAAAATTTAAAAACCCGGTGATCATCAATCCTGCCGCGTTTGACATAGTGAATTTTGTCCGCCAGGACCGTCCTGCAGGGCAATTCGGGAGGGCTTACAGGGCGACTGTAACCAAACGGCGGAAAGTAATAATTTACATACCGGCTATTTGTGGTAACCCCAGTGACATCGTACGGATTAACGTAGCAGAGGGGCGCTTTGGCGAAGAGTTGCGTACGGGCACGAAGGTTGTGGTGGTTGTAGAAAAAGACCCAAACCAGCAAGAGGTATTGAACGTCTATAGGGCCGGTGAGTATGACAATAGAAAGAAAAGAAAAAATAAAATAAACCCGGTCAGATCGCGTAAAAAAGTTGTGAGCAAAGGGAAAAAATGCATGATGCCCGTACACCTTGGCGCTCTGGATATTCTGGATGCCGCTGAAGGAAAAGAGCTTGAATTGTTTGGGAGGGATTATGAGGCTACGATAACCGAAGGCCCCAGAGGGAACGGAACATGTACGCTTCGTTTTCGTCAAAGGGATAGCAGTCTTGCACGGTTTAAGCGATTTCATATAACTAAAGCTGTCATGAAAAAGAAAAACGTGAAGAACAAAACCGCTATTATAAGAGTAGAAAAAGACGCTAATCACGGGCAGGTTATAAGGGTATATCTCAAAGAGGAGCTGGCGCAAAAACGATCTCCGGGAAAAGCCAAGCCTCTCGTTACTTACCGGTATTTTCCTTCCGGCACGAAATTTATAAAAGGCAAGAAAAATAAGAAGCCTGTGTGTGTACCCGTAAACCTCGCGGCGCTTGACATAGGGGCTTATTACAGCGGCGGCGTGGTTTTTCATTCCGTTGCAGAAAGGAGTTTGCGCATACCTGTTACCGCGCAAAAAAGCGGGGACAAAAGGTCGCGATTGCAATATTACGCGAAGGCGCAAGTAGGAGTTGGGAAGAAGGCCAAGATCAATTTCTTTTTGTCAAACGCCGCCGGCGACATTTTCGGTGCGGAAGGGGTAGAAAGATATGTTATAGCAAAGCTGAAAGAAGACCCGGATTACGGTACATATATAGAATTAAGCAGAAACGGCTTCGTTTTAAACCGTTATTACCACTTCCGCGATAGGGACGAATGCACGAGTGTGGATTTTGACATAATGGCGCTTATAGATTACGCTTATGGCAAGAAAAACACAAAAGGTAAAGCTATGGCCCCGCGCTCATATCTCTATCCCGGCAAGATTTACGACAGAAGCACTTTATCTCTTAGCCATAAAGGATATATAGCTGAAGTAAACGGTCTAATAGGGCTTAAAGGCATGCAGCCGATTTTTGTGCCTGTTAAGGACAAAGAGTTAGGATATCGCATAAATGTATATGACTGGAGTAAATACAAAAAAGATAAAAAAGTAAAACCGGAAGAAGTGCTTGTACGGCTCGAATATACAAATAAGTTTGTACCACTAAAAAAAGTTGACATTTATCTTGCAAATGAACTTATGGATTTTGGGTTTATCTACACGGCCGAGGAATTCATTAAGCGCTACATAGAGGCGTTTGGAACGAACATATTGACACGTTCTTACGCGAAAAAATTGGGCCCGCTCCACGACAGCGCGCTTGGCTTAAAGAATACTTTGAAGCAGATGAACGGGGATGAAAAAATAACATTTTATTTAAATGCTCTTGCGGATTCCATTCTAACGCGAAAAAAGGATTATGAAGCCGAGGCGTTGAGGTTTTTTAAGGGCATTATCGCCTCACCCGCCGGCGCGGAAAAACTGGCGCGTCTTTTGCCTGAACTTTTGAATTTCAGCAATAATGAGATGAGCAATGCTCTTATGAATTCCGCTATACTGATAGTCCTCGCGGAATTACCGGCGGAATATAAAACATTTGATCTCGTTACGAATGCCGTCCGCTTCCTCGATTATGAGGGGGCTTACCAGCGTAAAATAAGGCGTGGCGGCGAAGCGTTTTTCGCCTCGATACCAGAAGAGCTTCAATTCATGGCCTCTTTGGAGAAAGATACTGCTTTAGAGAAATATTTCGACGAATATATAAAACACGGGGTGAATGGCGAGATGGATAATATATTTTACTATAAGACGCGCGTAATGGGCCGTTTTCCGCTTTTAACTCCTATAGGCGAGATTACAAACGGTGCCCTGGCGCAGTGCGGCCGCCTCTCTTCCGAACAGAATCTGGTAAACTCAAATCTGCGTCTACTTTTTATATTAGCCATGCAGCACAGGTGGCTTAAGATACCTTTTATGGAACTTGTAGACGAAGGCCATGTCGCTCTTTCCGAGTCCGCCAAAAGGTGGAAACCCAATAACGGTACCAAATTTTCAACTTATGCCGGTCGCGCTATTATAAACAATTTTTTCGCTTATTATACGTCTAAACATAATCATGTGAGGCTGCCGGCTAAAAGGCGCCAAGAGGTGAACAACTTTATAAAAAAATGTTTGTATTACAAAATAGACCCGTATAGTAAAAGAATGGACCCTCTGCTTGTCGGCGGACCCATAGGGATGCCACCCGAAAAAGTGGAAAAGATAAGGAAGATGCTATTTACCGTCGCACACTTAAGCCAACAAAGCGGCTATAGAGAGGAGGGCAAACGCGATTCTACGCTTGAAAGTTCGCTTGGAGTAAGTCATAAGCTGCCGGAAGAGGAAGAAACTTACAGCAGAAACAGAATGACGAGACTTCTTAACCTGACAGAGATAAGGCTTATGGAGCTATGGGAAGGAAAGGATTCCAAAGACAGCAAGCTTTCGATGTTCAGGGCATGGATTGCTTCTTTTCGAGGGGGAAAGGCCGCAAATTTAACGCAAATAGCCGATAGGCACGGCTTTTCACGAGCATGGTCAAGCTTTGTTATACACAATGAGGTTTTGCCCGTCATGCGCGAAGTAGCGAAGGAGTGCGGGTATACCAGAGAGGATTTTAGAGCTCTGTCAAAACCGGCAAGTTACGAAAATGGAAATCCCGCCGAAGCATTAAGGGCCGTATATGAGAACCTCGGTTTTAATGAATTTAGCAAAAAAGACAAGCTGTATCCATTAAGGGAAAAAAACGAGAATACGCTTTATGCCGAAAGCACGGTTGATATGGAAGTGAGGATATTAAGGAAACTCGGTATTCTCATTATGGTAAAGCCCGGAATATATAAATTAAACGGCGCATTAAAAGGCTCCTTACCCGCAGAAACCGAAAAGAACATAAAAGCGGTTTATAATACAAGGATGAAAATAAACGCAGGGTACAGGAAACAATATCCTCTTTGGCGGTACTCGATACCGCAGGAGAAGGTACACGCGGTTAAAGAAATGGTTAAAATAGAACTTAACCACAGAAATCTTGAAGAAGCGCTGGCAAAGCAGCTTCATGATAGGTCAGTCATAAAAATATGGAGTGGATACGCGCGCTCAAGCGAAGCTAAGAAGACACTGCAAAAGATAAGAGATGTATTGCCGAAAATAGGCTACGATATTGACTGCGTTGACATGCAGGACGAGAAAAGGTCGCTTATGGAACTTGTGGATTTCGCCCTGAGCCCGGCCGGCAGAAGGAGTAATACCGTAACTATACTGCCGTATAACAATTCTTATGTGGCAGAACATATAACAAGCCTCAAAGAGTCAAACGTTATTTTCATGGACTTTCCGGAAAATGCCGCGTCTCCCGATACCTTTTCGCATATAGAGGGTATAATAGCCACAGGCGTGGCTTATATTAACCGTAACGATGCCGCTCTTTCGAATCTTTACAGGCTTCTTACCGGAAATAACGGTATTGTCAGCGTAAGACAGCTTAAAGAAGACCCGTCCAAACTTGTTTTTATTTTTGAGCCCGTCAAAAGCATCGACTATGATGACCTTAACCAGCTCAATAGCCGCATGCGCGAGCTTATATTATCCGTTTAATCTTAACATAACGCAAAATAGCCGAAAAAACAACCGTTTTTCCGGTCTCCATGGTAAAAAGGCCTAAAAATTTTTGACTTTTTTACTTTTACTGTGTATAATGTAAACGTAATAAATAGCCGGTGCGTCCGGCAAATTTTGTCTAATATATATCTAAACATTACTCCAAAAATGGGGCAAAAAACAATCTTACTTGTCGATGACGAGAAGGATCTTTCCGAGACCATAAGCATGATGCTGGAGGTCTCCGGCGAATACAAAGTCGTAAGCGCATGTAACGGCAAAGAGGGCATAAAGAAAGCGTATCTTGTAAAGCCCGACCTGATTCTTCTCGACATTAAGATGCCCGAAATGGATGGGATAGAGACGCTTAAGATATTGAAAGAGGGGCCTTCGACCGCTTCTATCCCCGTTGTTATGCTTACCGCCTGTGACGAGGATGTATTTAAATTAAAAACGTCCCAACTCTATAACGAAGATTACCTTATAAAGCCAATCAAAGCGGAAGAATTGTTATCGCGACTCGAAAAAGTGTTTAAAAGGAGAGAGGGCAATTAAAAACGTTTCCTTGCCTTTTGAAATTTTCCCGAGATAACCATATCGCATGATAGACATTACGGATTTCAAGAAATATAAGTTTATTTACCTTTTACTCATACTCTCCGTTACCATCGCGTGCTCCACACGCATGGGCCCGCTTTACAAAGAGGTTTTTGTCGACATAAGCATCGAGCCTCCTAG
>JAFGLX010000058.1 GCA_016927795.1 Candidatus Omnitrophota bacterium | reverse complement strand
GCTTTACTTTCCGGAAAGAATTAATATCGCCTTAAACGAGCCCGACAGCCGTACCGGGGAGAGCGAATTTAAAATAGAGGGCCCAGCCGGCGAAAGGGAAATAATTTTCAGGCCGGAGACGTTTACCATTCAGCGGGGGCTTTATGGCGATAAGGAGGAACACGTTGTCAGGCTTAGATTTTTCGTTTCTGACAACGGAATTGTATACGACGTAAAACCGCTTATCTCAAGCGGTTACCCGGGGATAGACCTGCAGGCGATAAGATTTCTTAAGAGATGGCGCTTCTCTCCTTCGCGCAGTGATCAAGATAAAGCGGCTGTTTGGGGAGACATAACGGTAAAGATGGACGTAGAATGATAAAGCTGGATATTTCATTAGCCCTTTTTCTGTATCTCTTTTCTACTGTAATAATTATGTTGATACTGTGGATGTGCATAGAAAGAAAGTCCGGTTTTCAGGTATTTAAGCTGTCTTTCGGGCATATATGGCACTGTTCGATATGCAGCTTTTTATATATAGACCAAAGCGGAGAACCTCTCTCGCGTTGTCCGCGATGTAATAGTATTAACAAAAAGGAGGTGCAGACCTTATGATTACGGAAATAGGCATAGTTGCCGGGGAAATTTGGCACTATTTGGACAATAACGGAACGAACAATCTGGATGTTATAGCGAAACAGATAGACAAACCCAAAGATCTGGTTCTCATGAGCATAGGATGGCTTGCCAGGGAAGGGCACGTTGTGCTGGATGGCGAACAACCTAACTATCGAGTCAGCTTGCGCAAGTAAAGTTTATAGCGCGAATAAAAAAGGAGGTTAAGTTATGGATAGACCGGAAAGGCGAGAAACGGAGAATGTGCCGATTATAGCGCCGCTCAAGGTTACAGAATATAAAACAATCAACAAAAGGTTCGGCTGGTGGTCGGCTGTGGTTTTGCTTGAAAGTTACGGCAGGAAACAAGTCTGTTTTTATCTTTGGCAAAAGAGAGGCGATAAGTGGAAAAGAAAACAGAAATTCGCCATTCATTCCCAGGAGGATTGGGAGCTTATATCGAATGCGGTAAGTGGTATGGTAGGAGAACTTACATAGAATACGTCTGTGCTCCGTGAATCGTCCGTTAACGGACGATTGCGTAAATTTTTTTATTTTAAGCGGATGTGAAAAATAAAATTGTTTATTCAGAGAGATATTATGTCGATATAGGCGCGCACGTATTTCCGAGCGCGAAATACAGGCTGATAAAAAAAATGCTTTTGAAAGATTTAAAGATAGTAAACAGGATTTCGTTTATTGAACCGGCTACGGCCGAAGAACGCGACCTCCTAAGGGTTCATACAAGCGAGTATCTCGACAAGTTACAATACGGAAAACTGTCACAGGAAGAAATACTAACTTTGGAATTACCATATACGAGGGAACTTGTTGATAGCGCCGTGCTCTCATGCGGCGGAACAATACTTGCGGCGGATATCGCCCTGGAAGAGAAACTCGGCATACATCTTGGTGGCGGTTTTCATCATGCTTTTCCGGACCACGGGGAAGGTTTTTGTATTTTAAATGACATAGCAGTAGCGGCAAAAAAGGCCGTGGAGCGTAAAAACGTAGAAAAAGTACTTATTATAGATTGCGATCTGCATCAGGGTAACGGTACCGCCGCCATATTTGCGGACGACGAGGCGGTTTTTACATTTTCCATACATCAGGAAAATAATTACCCGTTTTATAAACCCAAAAGCAATCTTGATATAGGGTTGCATGACAGGGCTAAAGATCGGGAGTATCTGGAGTGCCTGGAGCGACATGTCCCCAAGATAATTTCCGATTTTAGGCCAAAACTTATAATATACGTAGCAGGCGCGGATCCTTACGAACACGACCAGATAGGAAATCTGGCCATGACAAAAGAAGGGTTGGGAAAAAGAGACCTTTACATATATACACAGGCAAGAAATTTTCAAGTGCCGATAGCCGTCGTGCTTGCAGGCGGCTACGCGTTAAAACAGGAAGACACGGTCGAAATCCAATTTAACACGATAAGAACGGCTATAGATGTTTTTAACGGATAGGAAAGAAGGGTTGTTTTTGCGTTTTGTGACGGTTTTAGGTTTTTTGCTTATGTCGTATCAAGCGTATGGGGAAATGGATATAATAGAACTTCCCCGCCCTAAACTGAAAGGCAAAGTTTCGCTTGAGGAAGCCATATCGTCACGCAGGTCGGTAAGGAGTTATTCAGAGCGTGAATTGACTATGAACGATATAAGCCAGCTTCTCTGGGCTTCTCAGGGCATAACGGATGAAAAGGGTCTTAGGGCGGCGCCTTCAGCGGGGGCGCTTTATCCTCTGGAGATTTATATTGCAAAAAAAGACGGGATCTTTTATTATCTCACCGATAGGCACAGGCTCAAAAAAATATCCGGTAAAGACAAAAGAAGCGACTTGGCACGCGCCGCGTGGAACCAGCGTTATATAGGTGAAGCCCCCATCGACATCGTTATATGCGCCGTTTATAAAAGGGTCATGTCCCGCTACGGTGAGCGTGGAATTAGGTACACCGACATCGAGGTTGGGCACTCAGCGGAAAACGTGCACCTTGAGGCTGTAGCACTTGGATTATCTTCTGTGCCTGTAGGGGCTTTCGACGATAAGGAAGTATCCGGGGTTCTCGGTCTACCCGAAGAGGAAACCCCTGTTTATATAATACCGGTCGGATACCGTAAATAGGAGATAGCTTATGTCGGATTTATTACCTTTTGTATTCGTCATAAACTCTATGGCGACGATTCTGGCTGGTTCGTATCTCTATATTTTGAAGGGGAAAAAGTTACAAAATTCAATATGGCTTGTATATAACATATTGTTTTGCATATGGAATTTCTGTTTATATAAAGCGCTGATTTCGACAGAAGAGCCCATTACGCTATACTGGTTCCGGGCCGCTCTTGCTTCTCTTATTTTTATGGTACCCGTTTTTCTTCATTTCCTTTCGATATATTCAGACAGAGAGGTATTTAAAAAGAAACTGATAGCCCAGATATATGTTATTTTCTTTCTGATCTTCTCAGCATCCTTCGCCATGTCCACGGAATTTATAAAGGAGGTAAGAAACGGCGTTTATTTCAAAAATATAATAGTCCCTACCATACCTTTCCACATATTCACCATTATCTTTGCAGGTTTCGTATTCTGCGGATTTTATTATATACTTTTTTCCAACAAGGAATACCTTAGTTTCAAAAGGAATCAGCGGTTATGGCTTTTTCTGGGTATGTTTTTCGGAATGTTGGCGCCTGTTAATTTTATTCTTTCCGTGTATAAAATAGAGATATACCCGGTCAGCACGTTCTTTGTCATCCCTTATCTTATTCTTGTAGGTTACATAGTCGCAAAATACCATGTGTACGAGATAAATGTGGCCATTAACAAAATGGTAGTGCTTTCTTATGCCACACTTTTTATTATAGTTCTGCACATGGGGGTTGTGTATGTATTACACAGAAAGATAGGAATGGAATATTTCGAGTCGTCCATACTTTCGGGCTGCGGAATACTCCTTTGCCTTTTATTCGCGATTCATTTTAAAGGTAACGAGTTCAGGTTAAACAGGCTTGCCGAGCACATTGTTTACGATAAAAGGTTTAACTACTATAAATTTTTGGAAAACTTTAATTACATGTTAAACAAGGAAAAGGATCCTGACATACTTCTTAACTATATAGTGGAATCTGTATATGACGTCATAGGGGTCGAATGCGTGTCTCTTTACCTGTACGATGAAGAAGATGAGAAGTTTAAACTTAAAGCCCAGAAAGGGCTTAAGAGAGAAAAACTGTCGGAGGTCAGCAGCATACCGCCCGAAAACGCGTTTATAAATCTACTGAACGAAGGTAACGTATTTGTGCTAAACGAGGAAAAGGATTTTGCCAACGATTACAGTATGGACGAGGTTAAAAAAATATTCAACAAAATCAATACACGACTTACCATACCTCTCTATTATAGTATGCCGTTATATTACAGCAACGATATCGTTGGGTTTCTTAATTTGGGGGAAAAGAAAGACAATGCCGATTACAACAAAGAGGATATAGACATACTGAACGCTTTTGGCAGGGAACTCGGAGTATGTCTTGACACGGCTAAATTGTTTTCAGAGGCCATCAAAGACGATCTCACGAAACTTTACAGGTACAGCTATTTCCATATGAGAATAGACGAGGAACTCGCAAGAAGCAAGCGTTATAACCGGCCTCTCTCCCTTATAATGGTGGATGTGGATAATTTTAAAAACATAAACGACGGTTTTGGGCATCAAGCCGGTGATGAGGCATTAAGGGTAATCGCCCGCATGATGAAAAGAAATTTGCGGAAAGTCGATATTTCCGCAAGGTATGGCGGGGAGGAATTCGGCATATTGTTGCCGGAAACAGAAAAAAATAATGCCCACACGGTTGCCGAGCGCATAAGAAAATCCATAGAAGAAGAATTCAGAAAACCGGAAATCATAAAAAAAGTCATAAGAAGGAACTTGGGCGGTAAAGAGAAACTCGAGCTTACCATAAGTATAGGCATAAGCACATACAGGCCTGAGATAAGCAAAGAGGATTTGGTGAGGGAAGCCGATGAGGCTCTATATAAAGCCAAGAAAGAAGGCAAAAATAGAATCTGTATAGCCGGAATAAATTCTACCTGACATATTTATTCATAAAAAGGGGCATAGCATGCTGCATAGCAGCATGTCGACGCGGTATGCCCTGTTTCCCAAAAAAGGGCCGGTAGTTCAGTTGGGAGAACGCCTCGTTCGCAACGAGGAGGTCGGCGGTTCGACTCCGCTCCGGTCCACCATTCTACTTCGCCGCAATCTCTTGTGTTGCGGCTACGCAGGAATAGCATAGCTCGTTAGCAAAGTAGAATGTTGTCCCTCTTTTAAACCCCTCCGCAGAAATGCGAAGGAAAAAGTTATTTCTGCTTCGGGGAGGGAACCTAGGCCGGGTCAAGAGGGCCCCGCGTGTATTTGGGCCAAAAAATAAGCGTGAAACAGCATGAAAAATAGTATATTTTTTGCGTTATTAGCCTTGCTTCTTTCTGCCATTCCCGCTTCCGCCGTGATAAAGACCTCGGATCTCGCTGGCAGGTGGTATACCTCTTCAGAAGAAGACCTTCGGAAAGAGCTTGATTCATATCTTGATAGCGTGAACCTTCCGAAATTTTCCGGTAAAATAATAGGACTTATATCACCCCATGCCGGATTACCGTATTCCGGCCCAGTAGCCGCTTACGGTTTTAAGGCCATAAGCGGACAGAGCATAAAAACCGTTATAGTGGTGGGGTTCAGCCATAGGCAACATTACGACGGTATAGCCGTTCTTGACGAGGACGGTTTCAAAACGCCCCTCGGCGTTGTGGAAATAGACAGGGAAATTACCCAGGAGTTTATAAAGGAGAACCCGAAGATCCGCGATTACCCGCAAGCCTTCTCCGGCGAGAACTCGATAGAAATGCAGATACCTTTTTTACAGGCGGTGCTCGGAGATTTTAAAATTGTTTTAATCGCCATAGGCGACCAAAGCATGGCCAATTGCAGGATTACCGGAGAATCCTTATACGATGTTCTTAAAAGCAGGAAAGATTTTATTTTGATTGCCAGTACGGATATGAGCCATTACCTCTCTTACGATAACGCGGAGAGTACCGATAGCTACACGATTTCTCTTGTAAAAGAATTCGACGCGGATAAATTTTTTAGGGAAAACCTCTTAAAGGACCGCAATCTTATGTGCGGCTATGGAGCGGTTTTTGCCGTAATGAGAGCGTCAGCCATGTTGGGCGCGGATGAGACCAAGATACTTAAATACGCGAATTCAGGCGATACCTGGGGAGATAAAAGTCGTGTAGTAGGATATTTAAGCGCGGCATTTATAAAATCCGAAAACCGAAATCCGTCCCGAATGAAGGATGCTTCTCGAGAAATTCTCCGGGATCCCGCTAATGCGGGAAAATCCGAAATCTCAAATCCCAAACAAGGAGATAAAAATATGCTGAACGAACCGCAAAGAGAAAAAATGCTTAAGCTTGCCAGGAATTCAATAGAGCATTATTTAAAAACAGGAAAGAGATTAAATGTAACGGAAAGCGATCCCGTACTCAACAGAGAAATGGGCGCTTTCGTTACACTTCATGAGAAAGGCGAACTTCGCGGTTGCATAGGTAATTTAATCGGCCAGGGCCCGTTTTATCTTACCGTGCGCGACATGGCTGTGGAGGCAGCCACAGGTGACCCGCGTTTTGCGCCTGTCAGGCCGGAAGAAATGAAAGATATCGACATAGAGATATCCGCGCTTTCGCCGCTTGAGAAAATTGAAAATCCTGAAATGATAGAAATGGGTAAACACGGCGTTGTAGTAAGAAACGCTTCAAGAGGAGGGGTTTATTTGCCTCAGGTTGCAACCGAAACCGGCTGGAGCCGGGAAGAATTCATGAATTCGCTCTGCGGGCATAAAGCGGGCATGGTCGCCAACGCATGGAAAACAGGAAAGTGCGATATATATATATTTACGGCCGAGGTATTCAGGGAGAGGGATAAGTAAAGTGTGGACACGGATTTCAAACACGGATTTTCACGGATACTTCGAAAATTCTCCCGTCATACTGTTAGTGTGGTAGGAAAATAGTCAAGGTAAAACCAAATTTTAAATGACCAAATCCGAATGACAAATGAATGTTTCCCGCCAATACTGTCGTGTGGCGGGATTCCGCAACGCCTGTCTGCCGAAGGCAGACGTAGCAATTGCGGGATAATTGCTCAAATCCTAATTTGAGTATTGTGATTTTATTCGTCATTGTTGCTTGGACAGTGAATATTTATTTGCTTACAAATTTACAAATCCGTGTTAACAAAATAATACTATAATATGTCACGATTCTACGCGCCACCCGAAAATATAAACGGCAATTTTATACACATAAACGGGCAGGAGGCAAAACACATTTTAAAGGTTATGCGCCTTGCGGAGGATGATAAGGTTGTCGTTTTCGACGGTACGGGCCGGGAATACGCCGGCTTCATAAAAGAAATAAGACCCTCAGGCGGCATAAACACAAAATCCGTCATAATAGAAATTGTCAGCACAAAGACGCCGAAGGAGGACAAATTCCCCGAAATCACCCTCGCGCAATGTGTGCCAAAGAGGGAAAAAATGGATTATATAGTTGAGAAAACAACAGAGTTAGGCGTTTCCGCCATAATACCCCTTGTTAGCGAAAGGACAGTCGTTGATATAAGCGGGAAAAAAGCGGCGGATAAAAGAGCCAGGTGGGAAAGGATAGCGGTTGAGGCGGCTAAACAATGCGGCAGGACCGACGTTCCCGAGATAAAGAATGTGCAAAAATTATCATGCGCACAGGGAGGCGCAAGTGATTATGACCTCGCTCTTATGGCATGCCTGCGGGAGGATACACTCCAGATAAGAGACGCTATCTCGGGTTTTACAGGAGGAAAGATTATTGTATTTATAGGGCCCGAAGGAGATTTTACACCCGGTGAAATAAAAACGGCGGAGGAAACAAACTGCCGGCTTATATCACTGGGGAAAAGGGTCCTTAAGAGCGACACTGCGCCTATCTATGCCATCTCCGTTCTTAACCATGAATTCTCGCGATAGAAGACCACGCACTTTTTTGATACACGCCTTTGGATGCAAGGTTAACCAATACGAGAGCCAGGTTATGCGCGAATCCATGCTGCGAAACGGTTTTGTTGAAACCGACAGAGTGGACGCGTGTGATTTTTATATTATAAATTCCTGTACTGTAACAAGAAACGCCGACAGGGACACCCGTAACCTCGCCAGGCATTTTAACAAGATAAATCCATCCGGCAAGATTGTGGTGGCGGGTTGCTATGCCGAACTGGATGCTGACAGAGAAACGCTTAGCGCTATCCCTGGCGTATACAGGATTGTTAGAAACAGCCAGAAGCCCGGTATCGGCGCTGTGTTATCCGGAGAAGAGATAAAATGCCACTTGCGTAAAACAGAGGCCGGTAACGCGGGTGTGGAGAAAAACATACTTACGATTACAGATTTTAAAAATAGAAACAGGGCATTTATAAAGATTCAGGACGGTTGTAATCATAAGTGCTCCTACTGTAAGGTAAGTCTTGTAAGAGGGCCGTCAAGAAGCCGGGTGCCTTCGGAAATATTTGAGGAGGCAGACTGTATCATAAAAAAAGGCTTTAAGGAAATTGTTCTTACAGGGATATGTCTTGGGGCGTGGGGGATGGATTTTAAAGGCGACAGATTTGAGTCAGGCGGCAAGATGGATTTGGCGGATATAGCGGAGGAAATATCGGAAATAGAGGGCCTTTTCAGGATACGCTTAAGTTCTATAGAACCTATATATGTGACGGACAGGCTTATAAATGTCATAAAAGATAACGGCAAACTGTGTAAGCACATACACATACCTTTACAATCGGGAGACGGCAGAATACTTAAGCTTATGAGAAGACCTTACACGACATTGGGTTTCAGGCAGCTTATAAAAAAACTAAGAAGAGAGATGCCGGATATAGCTTTTACTACAGATGTACTTGTGGGGTTTCCGGGTGAGGATGACGGTTCTTTCTCCAACACGCTGAAATTTTTACGTGAGATTAAGCCTTCGCGTATGCATATTTTTTCTTATTCGGAAAGACGCGGCACCGCTGCTTCGGGTTATTACGGCAAAGTGGAGAAGGGAATAATAAGTAAGCGCGTAAAAATCCTTTTGGATTTGAACAAAGAATTTTCTTCAGAGTACACCGCCTCCTTTATAGGAAAAACCCAGAGCGCCGTAATAGAAAGCGAGAGAGACAGAAAAGGAGGCTGCCTTTCCGGCTATACCGATAGGTACATCCGCATTTTTACGGACGGTTCAGATTGCTTTAAAAATATGCTTGTGCCGGTCACTATTACAGGTGTGGATTACGCAAGAAATGCTGCTTTTGCCCGGCTTGACAATGGGGGTATAATGTGATATACTTTTTAGCACTTTTGCCATAGGCGGTGAATAGTTGTCAAGCATACTAGAAAATGTGAACTGGGTCGATATATTCGCCCTAATCCTTTTAATCAGAATAATTTACATTTCTTCGCATGTAGGCGTTGGAAAGCAAATCCTACCCCTCATTCTATTAACCGCCGGTTTAGTATTATTACTTTATTATTATCCGAAGATAGGCGACTTTATCGCCACCAGATTCACCATTCCTCTCGCTCTTTCGGAATTCGGCGTTTACTCCCTTCTTACGGTAGTATTTATCCTCGCATATAT
>JAFGLX010000057.1 GCA_016927795.1 Candidatus Omnitrophota bacterium | reverse complement strand
GTTATTGACATCCGTAATCTCAAGTTCTCCCCTGCCGGAAGGCTTTAAGGATTTTATTATCTCGAATACGCGGTTGTCATACATGTAAATTCCTGTCACGATATAATTGGATTTCGGTTTTCTTGGTTTCTCCACGAGTTTAGTTACGCGTTTATTACTATCGAACTCCACCACGCCGAAGCGTTCCGGGTCCTCAACTTTTTTTATCAATATCTTTGCGCCTCTGGGTTGTTTTGCGAAGTCCTCTACCGCGCTTTTTATGCCAGCCTCGATTATGTTGTCACCCAGTATAACTACTATTTTGCTTTTGTCGGCAAAGTGTTCCGCAAGGCCAAGGGCCTCTGCAATGCCGCCCTCACCTTCCTGGTAAGTGTAGTTTATGTGTTTGAGGCCGAATTTGTGGCCGTTTCCCAAAAGGCGCAGGAATTCACCCGCGTGATTGCCTCCTGTAACAATCAATATGTCCTTTATCCCCGAGTCAACAAGCGTCTGCAACGGGTAATATATCATGGGTTTGTCATAAACGGGCAGCAGGTGTTTGTTGGTAATTTTTGTAAGCGGGTATAATCTCTTACCCAATCCACCGGCTAATATTATACCTTTCATATCTCTCACTTTCTCCAGTCAAACTGTATATCATTTTTATAAGCGTCAAGTCTGCATTCATCGGGCTTGGAGTGGTTATAAGGTTCGGTCGGCGCATTTATCACAACCGACTCCTCGTCCACTATGCCCTTGAAACCGTGGTATACGTTAGGCGGGATAGACACGAGTTTGGGTTCTTCAAGGCTTAACTTCATGTCCATCGTCTCGCCGTATGTAGGGGATTCTTTTCTCGCGTCATAAAGGCCCAGGCGTATTTTTCCCTTAACGCAGCAAAAATTATCCCTTTGAATCTTGTGATAGTGCCAGGCTTTTACTACGCCAGGCTTTACGGTTGTCATATAAACCTGGCCGAATTTCTCAAAAAGGTCATCATCCGAACGCAATATTTCCATAAGCCTTCCGCGCTCATCCGGTATAATCTTCAATTTCTTGATTTTAACTCCGTCAATCATTTTAACCTCGTTTCTAAAAAATAATTTGTAACCCAAACACAATTTCGGATACACCTCGGTTTAAAGGCTAAAGCGCCCTTTCCAGGAGGCGTATATTACGGCATTCTCCTTCCGATTCCGGTATATATAAAACCCAGTTTCTTCATTGCAGCCGGTTCATAAATATTGCGGCCGTCAATAATGACGGGTTGCGTTAAGAGCTTTTTTATTTTTTTGAAATCCAGCTTTTTGAATTCGTCCCATTCTGTCATAACTAGAAGAGCGTCGCTTCCTTTGGCCGCCAGATAAGCGGTATCGCAGTAAGTCACATCTTTTTTTAATATTTTTTTTGTCTTTGCCATCGCTTTAGGGTCGTACACTCTTATTTTAGCCCCGTGCTTTATTAACTCTTTTATTATATCGAGCGCGGGGGCGTTTCTTATGTCATCTGTATCCGGTTTAAAGGATAAACCAAGAACGCCTATTGTCTTGCCCGGTATGTTCCATACCACTTTGGAAATTTTCCCTATTATTAAGTCCTTTTGCGACTCGTTTATTCTATGCACCTCTTTGAGCAGGGTGAAGTTATAACCGAGCTTCTCGGCAATGTGTATAAAAGCCGAAAGGTCTTTTGGGAAACAGGAGCCTCCGAATCCCGCTCCTGCTTTTAAAAAATCCTTCCCTATCCGGCCGTCCAGACCTATTCCTTTAGCAACCTCTTTAATATCCGCGCCGGATTTTTCGCATATTATGCTTATGGCGTTTATAAAAGATATCTTCATGGCGAGGTATGAATTTGAGGCATGTTTTATGATTTCGGCGCTTTTTATATCCGTCGCGACAACGGCCGATTTCAGGGGTTTATATAGATCGATAAGCATCCTTTTCGCCTTCTCGGATTTTGTCCCGATTACGATCCTGTCCGGATGCATAAAGTCATTAATCGCCGTACCTTCGCGCAGGAACTCGGGATTTGACGCCATGTCAAAATTTACATTCCTTTTTTTAGACGCTGCTATGGTCTTTTCCACCCACTCGCCGGTTTCAACCGGAACCGTGCTTTTTTCGACTATAAGCTTATATGAATTCATGCTTTTTGCTATTTTACGCGAAACGTTCTCCAGGTCCACAAGATCGGGCTCCCCGTTTTCCTTGGACGGGGTGCCTACACAAATAAATATTATCTCGCATTTATTGACGCAATTTTTTATATCAGTGGAAAAGGATATTCTTTTCTTTTTTATGTTGCGCTTTACCATCTCTTCCAACCCTGGTTCATATATCGTTACGCAGCTTTTTTTCAAAAAATTGATTTTGCTCTGATCGCTGTCCACGCAATATACTTTATTCCCTAAATCCGCAAAGCAGGCTCCCGTAACAAGCCCCACATAACCTGTGCCTATTATAGCTATATTCACTGTCTGCACCCCTTGTTTTGTTTATATTATAGATATTATAAGGGTAATATTATATCAAGTAGGCGGGTTTTTGGCAACGAAAAAGACTTTAACCCCTTATAGCCTAAGAGGTTATTTCCGGGATTAAGGGATTAGCGTTTTTAACGTCTCGTCCCCGGCTGAGGTCTGCGGTAAGTTGTCCTGAAAAGCCCTATGGGAAGTTCTGGAAATGCCTTTAGTTTAAATACAAGCCATACGGTATAGTCGCCGTCCCTTATGTTAAGGGTGGCCTCCGCTATCCATGAATGCAAATCCTTGAATATGGTATATTCTTGCTCTTCCCATTTTTCGCTCTGGAAGTCGTAACGTTCGTAAATCTTTACCTTCCACTCCTCGTTTATATTATAAAAAATTTCGCCGGTTAACTGGCTTGTTTTTTCGCCTTCACTCGATTCGTAGCGATGGCCGGCACCAATGGTAAGTTTTTTACCCAGGTCGGCGTATACGTCTATATTTGCAGAATTTACGTTATGGTCCTTATGGTCGAGAGTCATGTCCCCTATTATCGAAAGCCACGAGTAGGGGGTAACCTCCAGGTTAAACAATACATCGCCGAACCTGCCGTCGTCCTTAGGCTCAAGGCTGTTTTTCTGCCACCTGAAGGTATAATCCGTACTTACTATGAAGGTTGCCAAATCCACGGTTTTCACGCCGTCTGCGGTTGGCCGTTTCGTCTGAATTTTATTTTCAAGAGCCAGGTTAAAACCATTGTACTTATCTATATTATCAATTTCATCAAACTGATAGAGGTTTTCCGGAGCGATCGTAGGCTGATGCCTGTACAAAAAACCGACCGTCGGGGTTATTATGTGCCGAAGGCGATGTATGTCCAGATTCAAAAAATCGGTGCTTATGTCCAGGGCCCTGTAGAATTTTGTGCTGAAATCCACCCCTGCCTCATAAATGCTCCTTAACCGGTTTGTCTCTTTCCATCTGTTCCTTGAGTAATAGGTCTGCCTCGTAGCTATAAACGGCGTCGTGTACAGGAATTTAAAAAGTTTGGTTACGTACGAAAGCCTGTGATAATTGTCCGACCGGAGCGACTCTTCGGGAGAAATACCTGTCGATTCATCGTACCTCTTTATGAAATTGGTTATCGAGCTCTCGCTCCGGTAATAGAAGTTTGTATCCCATAGTTTCTGGTTGTTCACGTCAAGACTAAGCTCCGGCAGTCTTTCCGCCACCGTAAAAAACGTGTCCAGCCGTTTTCTGCCGAGCAGTGTCAGGGTGTAATTTGGCATAGTATTGGTAAATAGCACGTAGTTATCGGGCGTCGGGTTTTCTTCGTACTCGCGATAAAAATAATCCTTTATTATGTCCCTGTCGCTGAGTTTATTTATCTCTATTACACACGAAGTATTTTCCGGCAGGTCAATATTATGCCTGTACTGCACTCTCCAGCGGTCGTCTTTAGAACCTGTCTTGGTAAAGGCGAGGTCGTCATTTTCGTGCGCATAATAAAAGCGGGCCATGCCCTCGCCCAGTCCTTTCAGCTTATAGTTATAATCGATGCCTTCGGCAAAACCTTTTTTCTCTCTGTAATCAAGATGCACCTCGCCTTTTGAGCTCTCGTTGAAGTAGTAACGCCATGCCGTAAGGCCATAATATCCCCAGTCACTGCTGCGCCCGGCGACTACCGTAACGTCGGGCCTCTTTTGCACAAGCGGCTGCACATAATAAGGGAGGTAAAGGACGGGTGTATTCCCTATATAAAAGAACGTGTGTTTTGCTATTATCTTCCTATCCAGGAATATCTGCACCTCTCTGGCCTGTATTCTATAATGGGGTTTTTCAAGGTCGCTTGTTGTTATGTATCCGTTTTGCAGCCTGAATTCCTTGTCGGTTGTCTGCTCTACTTTTTGCGCGCCTCCGTAGAAAGGATGTACTTTTATTTTGCTGTCCAGCGCATATCCTTTTTTGGCGGAAAAATTGTAATTTATTTTATCCCCTTTCATAAGAGCGCCCGGCTGTGAAATAGCGACATTACCCTCGCATATGGCCTCTTTGGTATCTGTATATACCGTGATTTTGTCACAGCTAAGTTTTATATCGCCGTAAGTAATTGAGATATTTCCGCTGCCGACAACTCTGTTTTCCTCGTGAAAATACTCTACTTTGTCGCCTTTTACGACTACGGGTTGGTCGGATTCTTTTATTTTGGCAAAAACGTCTTTTTCCAGCGCGTAGGTTTCGGATGGCGCAATATGCAAAAAAACAATAAATACCGCTAACGTGACTCTAAGGTAAGGGAAGATGTTACGCATTATTGTGTGTATTTTATATTATGTATTCCATCTCTATTACGCGCAGTCAGTATAGCATAATATCCGGCATATCTCAACTTCAAAAAACATTTTAAAGCGAAACTGCGACATAAATGGGCGTACCTGCGGGGATGTGGCCCGTGCCTTTACCCCTCTCCGCCGCCTTTTATTTCAACCGCTTAAACAGACCTTGTTTCTGCCGCATCTTTTAGCGTCATAAAGCGCCTTGTCCGCGTCTTCAATGAGGCTTTCCCGCGTTTCAGAGTCCTCGGGAAAACAGCTTATTCCCATGCTTACCGTTATCTTCATGGTCTCATCGTAGGCCTTTATCGTATGGGCCTCGACCTCTTTTCTTATTCTCTCCGCCACTATATACGCGCCGGACTTATCCGTCTCCGGAAGCAGTATACAAAATTCCTCGCCGCCATACCTTGCCACAAGGTCTATTTCCCGTACGTTCCTTTTTAGGATATCGGCTACATCCTTAAGTATGGCGTCCCCCACAAGGTGGCCGAACGTATCGTTGTATTTCTTAAAATGATCAAGGTCCGCCATTATGAACGACAGGCAGGTTTTGTACTGGCGCGCCCTCGAGATTTCCTCCTCTGCCCTTTCAACAAAATAACGCCTCAAAAAAGCGTCCGTAAGCCCGTCTGTTATCGAGAGCTTTTCGACGTTTCCGAAGAGGCTTATACGATCTATCTGCATGGCCACCTGGGGCGCCAGTATCAAAAACCGGTCATAGTCATCGGGGCCTATCTTTTCTATAAGCATTACGGCTATAACGTTTGACCTTGCGATTAGAGGAATCGATAAAACGTTACCGGAGGATTCATCGAAACCAAAATCGGAGAGGTCTTTCTTTTTTTCCAGGAACACGGGTTTTTTGGAACGTATCGTGAAGTCTATCAGGCTACGCTCTCTTTCCGGTGGTTGGATTAGTCCTTTCAACTTTCCGTCTATTTCATAGGAAATATACGACATACTTACATTATCATCTTCCTTTGTTAAAATTATCTCGAGTTTGCTGAACGAAAAATTGTCTTCCAGAAAATTTTTTAGCGTGGCAAAGAGATTTTCGAACCTCATAGTGAACGACATCTCTTTGGTTATGATGTAAAGATTTGATAGGTCCAGCAGTTTTTTCTCAAGATACTTTTTTTCCTGTATTATCTCTTTTAGTCTGTCGGTTGATTCGCTTAAATATTTCTTTTTGCCTTGCAACCCCTCAAGAATAGTCCTTTTCTCCGAGGCCAGTAAATTGATACCGGCAATTAACGAAACGGGCAGAAGCATTAAAAACCCGGTAAAAAGCGCAAAATAAGCCATGCCGGTTTTATAGTGATAAGAGGCTGTTCCCCATAGAACCACAATTATGCAAAAATACAATATGTATTTCAGTCTCCCGCGCATACCCTGTTTTTGCCGCGCCTTTTCGCTTTATAGAGCCTTGAGTCTACCATCGTTAAAAGCTCATTAATGTCTTTTGTTTCGGACGGAAAAGAGGCTGCCCCTATCGAAACGGTTATCCTTGTTTTTTTCCTCCTTAACACAAGGGAGGTCTGGCTTACTTTTTTTCTTACGGCCTCGGCTAATGCCACGCCCTCCTTCTTACCCTTGCCAGCTAAAAAAAATGTAAACTCCTCCCCGCCGTAACGGGAAAGAATGTCACCTGGTTGAACAAAAGATTTTAATATCGACGAAACGTGTCTCAAGGCCAGGTCGCCGGCGTTATGGCCGTATCTGTCGTTATAAGATTTGAAGTTATCCAGATCCAGCATAAGAAGAGTTGACTCCCCGTTTCCCCTTAAAAGCCGTTTTGCCTCGGCGTTAAGCCTTTCCAGAAAGTACTTGTGCACATAGAGCCCCGTCAGACTGTCATGTATGGCAAGGTTTTCCACCTTCCCATACAATATAGCGTTCTCCAATGAAACGCTCGAGAGGTCTGCTATTATATCGAGAAATCGAAGGTCCGACTGACCGAATGCCGATGGGGAAAGGCTGTCCACTCGCAATACGCCCAGGATTTTGTTCTCACTCGTAAGTGGCGCGTTTATCACGGAATTAAACGCCCTGTCGGTAATGTCCTTGGTTGAAAACCTGAAATCGTTATAAATATTCTCTACAGAAAGGGGCATTCTGTGCTTTAAGACCCACCTGTCGAATATGTCGCCTTTTTTCTCTTTTATAACACTTTCGCCTTTTCTCCGTTTAGACCTGACAAGTTTTAACTCCTGTTTCCCAGTATCAACCAGGTAAAGTAGGATCCTGTCGGCATTCTCAAAAAGGTCGAAACAGTTATTGATTATGCCATCCAGTGTGGCGTCTTCCGAAAACACGTGGCTGTAGCCGTCTATTATGCCTTTGAGACAGGTAATTCTCCTTAGGCTACCTCTTATTCTTATGTTGTCATTCTCTTCAGATTTTATATCGTTTAAAAGAACGTTGAGCTCCCCCTCTACTTTTTCAACGGCAACCTCTATCTCTTTTACCTCCCTCTTAAAACTCCTATTAACCTTGAAGCCCGCGAGGCTTGTCAAAAAAAACGTGCTGATCGGAAAAACGCACAGCCTGTTATCCAGGCACGCCACAAGGATAAAAACTGTCAGTAGAAACACCGGTACGCCAAAAGCAGGCCCGAGAGCAAGCCATATGAAAAAAACCGGAATGTTAAGGTAAAAAAGTACGGCCCTTAAAATATTAGGCGAGGCGGATTGGAAGAAATATCTTAGGAATATGAC